>JARGFM010000027.1 GCA_029210725.1 Bacteroidales bacterium
TACTAACACATATCATATGAAGTCAAACCGTAATTGGTTGAAATCATGTGCTTAAAGAATAAGTGCGAAACTTTAATTAATGAGTTAATTATATTCGCTATCAGCTTCAATTCCTGGGTTATTATGTTTTTATTAGCCCTAATCAAAACACCCATTTCACGTTGCTTCGCAACGCAAAAAGAGTGTATCCTCGAATGCTTCATCAAAACCTTAGAACCTCTCCCCTTCCAGGATCAAATGAAAAGTACGCTGAACTTGCAACAGATTAATAAATATTGCTTTCGAATCAAAGCTAAATGAACATAATCCAAGTACATTATAGGACAACTGCGAGTTTCTGGCTTTGCTCTTAGGATCCTGCTCTGTCACTATAATTGACTTCGTCGAGCTCCGGTTACTCGGCTCCGCCTTCGTGAGCTTCGCTAAGCTTCGGTTCAGGCACTATGTTAAATTGCAACTCGGTTCTCGCTCACAGGCCTTCCCTCTGCCTCCGCTATGGATTATACAGAGCCAGCCCGCAAGGTTTTTCTGATAAATGTTGTAATTTTAGCAAAACTGCGGAAGTGCTAAATACTGGGAAACAAATAGAATACTGGATCATTTCTGCAAAATCTGATCTTGATACTGCTGAACTGTTAATCCGGGAATCCAGGTTTATCCATGGATTATTCTTTTGCCATCTGGCTATTGAGAAAGGATTAAAAGCTCATGTAATAAAAGCCACTGGTAATATCCCTCCCAAATCACACAACCTGATATATCTACTGGGTCTTTCCAATATTGAGTTTGAAGAAATTTTCGAGGATTTTCTTGGGATTCTGATGAAATATCAGCTCGAAGGTCGGTATCCCGATTACAATCCTGCAATTCCTGCAAAAGATAAAGTCGTTGATTATCTGAATAAAACAAAGGAGATGTTGATATGGATCGAAAGGAAACTATAACCAAAGTCTCAGAATATGTTAGGATCCTGAACGAGTCAGGTTTGCAGATCGAGAAGGCCTTTCTTTTTGGAAGTGCAGCACGGAATGAGGAACGTGAAGAAAGTGATATTGATGTAATGCTCGTATCCAAGAGGTTTGATGACAGTTCTGACGATAAGGCTTTTGGATTGATTTGGAGATTAACTCGTAAGGTTGACACCCGAATTGAACCTTTTGCTGTAGGTCTTTCCCGTTTTGACAATGACGAAAACTTACCCTTGCTTCAGATCGTAAAAAAAGAAGGGATTTCAATATTGTAGCACATTGATTAGTTTATGCTTAACACCCATTTCACGTTGCTTCGCAACGCATCTTTCTGCCGCCGATTATCGGGAAGCTATTGCTGCTCCTGTTCCAGAGTATGCGGAAGTTCGCGTAAGTGAGCAGTCGCCCGGAATTTTGAGGCAAAATCTTTATAGGCTCTATCAACCGCCTCTTCAGAAAGATCCAATACTTTGGCTGCCTCTTTAGCGGGAACTTCATGCTCCCAGGCATACAGGAGATGATCGAGTTGATCAAATGAAATCCGGAAGAAGAATTCCTGGTCGCTTACAGGAAGGCTAAATGTATCGGGACTGGGTTGACGCTTAATAATTTCCGGAATTACCTGGAGATGATCGGAAAGCTGATAAATCTGGTTCTTATATAGATGGGTAAATGGTTCAATATCTGTGCCCCCATCCCCGTATTTACAGAAATCTCCCAGAATAAATTCAGTGCGATTGGTGGTACCGGCAACCAGGAGATTTCTCCTTTCTGCTTCTGTATAAAGATGCAGCATTCGGGCCCTGATTTTAATATTTGCAAAGGATGTTATTGTGAGTAATTCACTGTGCGATAATCTTTTACTCTTCAATTCTCCATCCGGAAGCTGAACCTGAAGACGATAGAAACTGAAACTGGCCCGGTCCAGAAGATCCGTAGGAAGGACAATGTTATATTTTAATCCAGGTTTGTATTCGGGAATCAATTTTTGGAGGAATTCATCCCGCCATTGATATTTTACAATACTATCCACCGTGGACGTGATATCGATTTCTCGATGTTCAATCCCCAGGGCTTTAGCATGCTTAATTGCAAATTCACTACTGATTGGATTTGACTCTGCTTCGGGAAGGACAAGTCCCAGAACTTTTTCCTTACCGATGGCATGGACGGCAACAGCTGCAATACAGGCAGAGTCAATTCCGCCGCTCAATCCCACAATCACTCCTTTTTTACGATAAACGGCATTCATCTGATCCACGATAAAACCGGAGAGCCTGTCCAGCTCCCTGGCGGGATCAATTTTCAGTACATCGAGATTAAAATTCATGGGATAAGTCCTTTTAAAGTGTTGTCATTTATTATAAAAGCTTTCTGAGTGTTTTGATGAAGTTGATGCACAGCAGACCTCGAAGGTCCAGCGGCTTTGCCCTTAATAAGGATTCTCATTGGACTGACCCGGGCCCTTCCCCGTAATCTCCTGGTAGATGGATGTTACCAGGCGTGTTTCGTTTTCATCAAATTCCTTTAAGGTCTCCTCCAGGCTTTTGTCCTGGCTGATCAGTTCCCTGACTTTATCCTGCCTGTCTGCCATCTGCCGGATATGCTGCTGAATTTCCCCGCGTCCGACAGGATCACTGTGGCCGCTCAGGAATACTTCAGCATCCAGTGTTTCGAGCATCTTTGTCAGGGTCAGCACATGCTGAAAGGAGTTGCCGTTCTTGTTGGAATGGATGAGTTGCGGTCTTCCGCTAAAAAACTGGTCGCCCAGAAAGGCCACCTTATCTTCAGGGTGATACACTACGATATCCCCCGTGGTATGGCCCACACCAAAGTAATGGAGTTCCACTTTATCCTCTCCCATCCAGATGTTCAGGTTTTCCTGAAAGGTCAGGGAGGGCGTAAAGGGATAAAATTCAGGCTCTCCCCAGTCCGGGGCGCGGCCAAAATTCTCCTTGAAGAAATCATCCCGGCAGTTTATATGTGCTATGAAAGTGACTGAAGCCGGGAAATACCTGTTTCCCATGATATGGTCGCCGTCGCTATGGGTATTCACCAGATACTTAACGGGCTTATCGGTAAGACCCTGAATGGCAGCCAGAGTTTGATCGACCGACTCTTTGTTCATTTTCGAATCAATGACCAGCACCTCTCTGTCGCCGATAATTACACCACCATTTGATCCCTGTCCCCCGTTTATCTGATAGATCCGCTCTGTGATCTTCTCCAGGGATACCGGTGGGCTTTCTCTTTCCTGGGCTTTGAGAAAGACAGTGGATAATAGAATCAGAAACAAAAGGAGGATTTCTGTTGAATGGTATCGCTTCATGATCTTGGTTTTACAGGAATATTTACAGTAAATATAAGGCCTATTTATCAGAGATGCGCAAAAGGATGACCCTGTTTTCGAATCTCCGGTCCGGACCTTGTTTTTTCCAGTCCCGGAGATATATCTTAAACAATTCTTTCTTAGCTGTTGTTATTCTTATCTACCTTAATACATCATTAAAATGAAAGAAATCAGGAAAGAAGACATCAGCCAGGAAGTGTTTGATCTCTATGACCAGTACGCGCACAACCATATAGACCGCAGGCAATTCATAAATAAGCTCTCTGCTTACGCCATTGGAGGCATAACGGTATCTTCCCTGCTTGGTTTTGTGATGCCTAACTACCAGGATACGCTTCAAATTCAACCCAATGACCCCCGGTTGAAGTCGGATTACATCACGTACAAATCACCGAAAGGCGGAGGTGAGATCAAGGGATTGCTCTCTCTTCCGGCAGAATCCGATGGGAAATTGCCCGGAATTGTTGTCGTACATGAGAACCGGGGATTGAATCCTTATATTGAGGATGTGGGTAGAAGAGCTGCTTTGGCAGGGTTTATTTCCCTGGCTCCCGATGCCCTGACCCCACTGGGGGGATATCCCGGGAACGATGATGACGGACGTTCCCTGCAGCGTCAGCGTGACCGGGATGAAATGCTGGAAGATTTTATTGCTGCCTACGAATACCTGAAGGCGGATTCGCGCTGCACCGGGAAGATTGGGGTTGTTGGTTTCTGTTTCGGAGGATGGATCTCCAATATGATGGCCGTGAAAGTGGCCGGGCTCCATGCTGCAGTCCCCTTTTACGGTGGTCAGCCCGATGCTGAATCGGTACCACAGATCAATGCCCCCCTCCTCTTGCATTATGCCGGACTGGATACACGGGTCAATGAAGGCTGGCCTGCCTATGAGGAAGCCTTGAAAAAGTATAATAAGGAATATACGGCCTACATCTATCCCGAGGTGAATCATGGCTTTCATAATGATTCCACACCGCGCTACGACAAAGATGCAGCGGAACTGGCCTGGAAACGTACCATTGATTTTTTCAAAAAGAATTTGAGCTGAGGAAGCTGCACAAGATTAAACTATGGCGGGGGCAGAGAGTCTGAAAGTATATAGCCTTTGCACTATACCTTGTACAGTCAGATAACCATTAAAACTGGAAGGACATGAAAAAAACGCCCAATTTTGTTTACGCGCTTAGTTTATTTCTGGCAATTGCCTTATTTTCTGCATCTGCATCAGCTCAGGCCTTGCAAGAAAATCCTGAACTGGACCGGAAGGTCAAGGAATTTCTATCCTCGGGTCGCTGGTACGATATGAATGTGCCCTCATCCGACGGGAAACTGCTTTATGAGCTGATCATAAAGGGGAATTATAAAAGTGCCCTTGAAATAGGGACTTCCACAGGACACTCCGGGATATGGATTGCCTGGGCACTCAGTAAAACAGGCGGGAAGCTGATTACCATCGATATTGATGAAGGTCGTTACAAAACTGCTGTGGAAAATTTCAAAAAGGCAGGCCTGTCCGAGTACATTGATGCCAGGCTGGCCGATGCCCATACCCTGGTCAGGGAACTGGAAGGGCCATTCGACTTTGTATTCAGCGATGCCGATAAGAACTGGTATAAGAACTACTTCATCGATGTGGATCCCAAACTGGTGGTTGGGGGGTGTTATACCACCCATAATATTCGTGAAAGCAGCTATGGCCGGAGAGGAGGCGGAAATCAGGATTATCTGGATTATGTCAGGAGCCTGGAGAATTACGAAACTACTCTAAATTCTGAAGGTGGTGGAGTATTGATCAGCTATAAACGAGCTGAATAGTATTCCAGAAAATGGCAGAACCCTTATTACCCCGGAAGCTGAAGCTTTTCTCGCTGACCAACATCGTCATCGGGGACATGATCGGGGCGGGAATTTTTACCACCTCGGGCCTTTTGTTGGCTCAGCTTCATAATCCTGTGCTTCTTTTGCTGCTGTGGATCGTGGGTGGAGCCATAGCTTTAAGCGGGGCGCTTAGCTACGGGGAGCTTGGCGCGCGGTTCCCGGAAGCCGGGGGGGACTATATTTTTTTAACCAGGCTCTTCACCCCCCTGGCAGGATTTCTGAGCGGGTGGGTATCATTCCTGGTAGGCTTTTCGGCGCCCGTTGCGGCCTCATCGCTGGCTTTCAGCGAATATCTGATCCGCATTCTTCCAGAGGAAAATCTGCCCCAGGAACTTGTACTTACGAAGAAGGCCATTGCCGTTGGGATCATTCTAATATTTACACTGATTCATTACTTCGGGCTAAATTCGGGTTCGAAAGTTCAGAATATTCTAACCGTACTGAAGATCGGGTTAATTATAGTGCTGATATCTGTCGGATTTACTTTCGGAGAGGGCAGTCTCGGGCATTTCCTGCCTCAGGAGGGTACTTCTTTTGCTCGTGCAGACATGAAAACAATCGGGCTGGCATTGATGTGGATCATGTTTGCCTATAGCGGGTGGAACGCCTCTACGTATATGGGTTCGGAAGTGTATAAGCCTGTGAAAAACATACCCCGTTCGCTGATTATCGGAACCTTCTCAGTCACTGCTATTTATCTCCTCCTGAACGTGCTTTATGTTTATGCTGTGGCCCCTGTTGAAATGGAGGGGGTTATTCCCATTGGCAGCCTGGCGGCCAATAATCTCTTCAATTTGTCCATGGATCGCTTATTCTCCCTCTTTATCGCCCTGATCCTGCTATCTGCCATCAGTGTACTGATTATTATAGGTCCCCGGGTTTACTTTGCGATGGCCCAGTCCGGACATTTTTTCGGGATTGCCAGGAGGATTAACCGCGCCAGGGTGCCCGGGATTTCCATTTTGCTGCAGAGCGCTCTGGCCATCATTTACGTGCTCTCCGGAACCTTTGAACAAATCATTACCTTTTTGAGTTTCTCCCTGGGGATTTTCCCCATCCTGGTGGTGATCGGGGTATTCAAACTTCGCTTAAAAAAACAATCCATACTTAAGGTACCCGGGTATCCTCTGCTGCCTGCCTTTTTTATATTAAGCTCCCTAGGAATTCTGGGATTGGCATTTCTGGAGAGACCCCTTGAGTCATCGGTTGCCATTGGAGTTGTTCTGGCAGGAATCCCTGCATTCTTTCTTTTGAAACGAAGTATTACATACTAGAACCATCCATGTTGAGTTTTAGTTAGGAAACAGGAATTGTCACACCGGACCATGCGCCTTATATTTCTGAAAGGAATACTTTATGTACTGATCGCCTTTATAATCTTGCAGGGCTTATTTGTAGTGTTCGTCCTGGTGGGAGGTTTTGGTAAAATCCCGGATATTAAGGAATTGAAACAAATTCAGAATCCCATTGCTACCGAAATTTATACCGCTGACGGGGTGCTGATGGGAACCTATAATATTGAAAACAGACAGTATCTGGATCCATCGGAAATACCGGAAAGTATCCGGAATGCTTTGATCGCCACCGAAGATGTACGTTTTTACAAGCATAAGGGCATAGATCCCCGCAGTCTTTTCCGGGTATTTTTTAAAACCCTACTTTTGAGAAAAGAGGGTTCGGGGGGCGGAAGCACACTTTCTCAGCAACTGGCCAAGAACCTCTATCCACGCAGGAATGAAGGAGCCTTTAGTATGCCCGTAATTAAGGTAAAGGAGATGGCCGTCGCCCGGCGCATGGAAAAAGTTTACACCAAGGATGAGATCCTGGAGATGTATCTGAGCACGGTCCCCTTCGGGGAGAACACCTTTGGTATTAAAGCGGCCTCGCGCCGTTTCTTTAACAAAGAACCTGAGGAACTTAAACCGGAGGAGTCTGCGGTGTTGGTCGGAATGCTGAAAGCCACAGGGAGCTATAATCCCGTCAGACATCCGGAAAGGGCGCGTACCCGCCGAAATGTGGTGCTGGAACAGATGGCCAGATATGCTTACCTGGAAGAGACCGAAGCGGATTCCCTGCAGGAAACTCCTCTGGAGCTGGATTACCATCCCCTGCCCCATAATGCAGGTATTGCCCCCTACTTCAGAGAGTTTATCCGGGCAGAACTGGACCAATGGTGCAGAGAATATATTAAATCCGGTTCTGAGCCCTACAATCTCTATACCGATGGCCTGAAGGTATATACCACCATTGACAGCCGTTTGCAAGGCTATGCGGAAGAGGCCATGAAGTCGCATATGGCCCATCTTCAGAAGATGTTTGAAAAGCAGTGGAGCGGCGAGGATCTTTGGAAGGGATTAACCGAGAAGCAGATTCTTATAAATTTTGATGGGGAATACCGGGAGGGCATGGCTTCCGAAGAAGCCCGGAAAATGGAGGTATTCACCTGGGAGGGCTTGCAGGAGAAAGATTACCGTACCCTTGACTCAATCAAACACTATTTGCAGTACTTGCAGGCAGGATTCCTGGCCATGGATGTAAAAACTGCAGAGATCAGGGCCTGGGTGGGGGGAATCAATTATCAGTATTTCAAATTTGATCATGTCCGGGCCAAACGTCAGGCAGGCTCCACTTTCAAGGCGCTGGTTTACCTGGAGGCCCTTGAACAGGGCTTCTCGCCCTGCGATTATTATCCCAACGACAGTGTGGTATATGAGGAGTACAATAACTGGACTCCACAGAATGCGGATCACGCATACGGGGGGTACTACTCCATGAACGGGGCCCTGGTTCACTCCGTAAATACAGTAAGTGTTGATCTGCTGATGCAGGTAGGGATCGACAGCGTTCTGGAGCTTTCCCAAAAGGCGGGTATAAACTCTCCCCTGCCGGCCGTCCCCTCCCTGGCTCTGGGTACAGGGGATGTCTCCCTGTTTGAAATGGTGGGTGTTTACCAGGCCATTGCTAACATGGGAATTTATAAGGAACCCGTCTATATCAGCCGGATAGAAGATGCAAGCGGAAAGGTGCTGGAGGAGAGAATTCCGGATAGTCAGGGGACTGCCATCTGTACCCCCGGAAATGCCGGGATTATGATAGAAATGCTCAGGGGAGTGGTGAATAACGGGACGGCGGCCGGCCTGCGCATGAAATACGGGATTCTGGAGGATATTGCCGGTAAAACCGGAACCACTCAAAAATACACGGATGGCTGGTTTATAGGATTTACACCGGGCCTGGTGGCCGGTGCCTGGGTGGGCGGCGACCTTCAGAACGTGCGTTTTCAGAACATGGCTTACGGCCAGGGTGCCTATACAGCCTTGCCCATATGGGCCGGTTTTATGAAGAGCAGCTTCCGGGATGAACACTGGAGCAGCCTCCGGGCCGACACTTTCCGGATTCATCCGGATACCCGGGAGCTTCTGCAATGCGACGATTATAAAGATAAGAAACCCTTTCAGTTCAGGCCTTTCCGGGAACTGAAGGAGAAAAGGATCTTCAGGAATCTGTTCAGGCGGAAAAGAAAATAAGCCCTGAGGTCAGAAAAACCTGTTTTTCATCTGTTTCACAGCTGCAATATCTGCTTTCGGGGATCTGTCCTGTAATTTTTTCTATTTTAGAATCATGGAAACAAATGTTCCTGCAATTCGTTAAGTCTGGGATGAGATTAGTTACTCCGCTCATATTCCTGTTCTTTTCAGTCTTGAGCCTCTTCGGACAGAAGACTCATCTGAATGCAATACTGGCGCCCGCGGACGAACCGGTCACCTATCTCCTCTTTACTGAGGATGGAGCCGATATCATTGTCCAGGAGGCATTTAAGGCACGAAGTGCGGATCTGGCCCGGGATCATCCGTATCTGACGGTTTCCGGCGATTTTACGGGCGATGGAGTGGATGAGTTGGCCGTATTCAACGATCTGGAATATACTCCCAATATGAATCCGGCCTTTACCTGCTCGGTGGTATCGGTTTATCGCTCCACCGGCGAACAGTTCCTTCCGGCGGGTAGCTGGTTTTCATGCCCGGACTCTCAGCTGGATTTTGAATTTGTCTCTTTTTCGGTGGCAGGGGACTTTACCGGGGATGGCTTATGTGATATCGCTCTGTTCTATAATGATCCGTCCCTGGATCAGTCGACCATTTACCTGCTGGAATCTACAGGGTCAGGTTTTGCAGAGGCCCGGGCCTGGTACCGTGTGGCGAGGAACGAATTTAATTTCACGGCTCTGAAATTTGCCTGTCCGGGCGATTTCAACGGTAACGGAAAGCCCGGTATTCTGGTCTTCTACAACTATTTTGGAACGGAACCCGGCACCAGGCAGTCTCTGTTTCTGTTTGAGGCCGAAGCAGATACGCTGGCACTGCTCCCGCGTGCCTATGATGCAACAAAGGCATCCTATGATTTTTCCCGTATGAAGTTTGCACTGGCGGGGGATTATAACCTGGATGGTTTTTCTGATATTGCGGTGTTGCACGAGGATCCCGCCGACCTGGATCTTTTCATCACTGTCTTTGAAGGATCGGCAGACGGCCTGCTTACCCCTGTGGACTATGTCTCTTATGCGGACATTGAACCCTGGCTCATGCAGGTCTTGCATGCAGCGGGAGGAGAATTTGCGGGAGACAGCGCGACGGATCTGGCTCTTTTCTATGATAATCCGGGAACCGGCAGCCAGGAAATCATAGTGCTCGAGAGTGATCATGGCACTTTTAAAGCCCCTGAAACAGTCTTCAGTGCTGATCCGGGAACCCTGGATTTGGAAGCCATTACGACGGTTCGAAGCGGAGCCTTTGTGCACCACCCCTTGGTTCGGGCGACCACGTGGAAGGATGATATGACGGGAGCCCTGTCCTTTACCTTTGATGATGGGTACAGGGGCGCTTTTGAATATGGTGGGGCGGAACTGGAAGCGGCCGGACTAAAAGGGATTTTTTACATTTTTACCGATACAAGCGCCGTTTATAACGGAGAGCTGGCCAGTACCAGCCTGGTCCGCGAATACAGGGACAAGGGCCATGAGATCGCTTCCCATACTTCTAATCATGCGAATCTGGGCTTTCTGACAGAATCGGGGGATGTGGACTCCCTGAACCAGGTTCTGTCGGCATCGGTGGCACTGCTTAATGAACGTTTTGATCAGCATACCCTGACCATGTCCATTCCATTCGGGAGTTTTCGTTATGAAACCCTGGATTACATTTCTCAGTACTTTTATTCGGCCCGAAGCAGTCAGTTTGGATTCAACCTGGCCACTCCCTATGACTTTTATGCCCTTAGATCCTGGCCGGTACTGAGTACCACCTCCCCCGCTTATGTGGAAAGCCTTCTCTCGACGGCCGAAGGATATGGCACCTATCTCCCGCTCATGTACCACGATATGCTGGATGAGCCCTTTGATGAAGCTTCGCTTATTTACACCTACAGCCGGGAGCTGTTTTTTCAAACCATTCAGGATGCACTCAGCAGGAATCTCTGGATCGAAACCCATGAACGGATTTATAAGTACATCAGGGAACGAAATGCTCTGAAGATCTCCCGGCTTGAAACTGGAAATATGGAGGGGCCATCGGGCCACTTCTCTTTTGAGGCGGATGACGGACTGATCGATTCGATCTTCGACGTAGAGCTTACTTTAAAGATTTCTTTACCCGGTAGTTGGATGGAAGATACGGTTAGCGTGGGTTCTGAGGGTGAATACTCTTATTTCAGGATCCGGGAGGATGAACAGGGCAGTTTTTTTCTGTACGACTGGCTACCCGTTAGCGGAACAAGCCTTGAGGTTTTTGAGGGCAGACTTCCCGGAACGGCCGTGGCAGAACGTATTGCCAGGCCCTTGGAAATAAGCCTGCGTGCGGCCCCCAACCCCTTTCTGCACGAAACACGGATTACTCTTTCGGGAGAAGCAGGCAGGGATACCTGTCTGATCATCCGGGATATTCAGGGCCGGAGCATTCGGGAGATCAGGGAGTTTAACGGCACTTCCATACAGATAAGCCGTGAAAGCCTGTCCCCCGGGATGTATTTGATTCAATTGGTCGATCCTGGAAAAAAGGGTGCATTTCTGAAAATCATAGCCGAATAAAATTTTAAACGAAAGTTAATGCGCTTTCATATGAAAGTTATTATCTTTGTTCTGAAAACAAACGGACTGCACCATGATCTTCAATATCCAGCGTTTTTCGACCCACGATGGAGATGGGATCCGCACGCTGATTTTCTATAAGGGATGTCCCCTGAAGTGTCAGTGGTGCAGCAATCCGGAGAGCCAGTCCTTTGGCCGGAGTATTCTCTATGATTTAAGAAGTTGCAAGCATTTTGGAGATTGTGTCAACACCATGCCCGACGCCATATCTCACTCTGCTGGCGGGGTTTTACATATTCAGCGAGAGCGCATCTCCGATGCGCAGCAGTTAAAGGACCTCTGTGTTGCAAAGGCACTTACAATATCCGGGGAGCCCCTCGGAGTGGACGAAATAATGGCGGAGATTGATAAGGATCTTCCCTTCTACCACCGCGATGGCGGTGTTACCCTTACGGGTGGCGAGCCGCTGGCCCAGGACGCCGAGCTGGTTCTTCTGCTGCAGGTCCTGCATGAACGGCGAATTAACACCAACATGGAAACATCGCTGCATGTGAGCTGGGAATTGGCTGAAAGGTGCATCGGACTGATAGATGCCTTCCTGGTGGACCTGAAACATACGGATCCGGGGAAGTTTAGGGCATTTACCGGGGGAGATGCCAGACTGGTTATGGAAAATCTGGAGAAGCTGGCCTGTTTCGGGGCTCATGTAGTGGTAAGGATACCGGTGATCCCCGGCTTTAATCATTCGACGGAGGAAATCCGGTCCATGGTAGACTTCCTCCGGAACATCAGGGGGATTAAGGAAATCCACTTCCTTCCCTACCATACCTTTGGCGTGGAGAAGTATAAGATGCTGGGAATGGAATATCTGTATAACAACCACAAACAGGTCGGCGAAGAAGAGCTGATGCCTTATGTGCACTATGCAGAATCAAAAGGTTTTATAACAAAAATCGGAGGATAGGATGATAGCTGCTGAACAGACCAAAGAGATCTCGGAACGGATTGCTTATCTGAGGGAGAAAGTGATGAGTACCAAACCCACCGTTTGCACCGAAAGGGCCCGTTTTTATACCGAGGTGTACCGGGAGAATGAAGATCAGCCGGTGATTATTAAACGGGCTCTGGCCCTGCAGAAGACCCTGGAGAAGATGACTGTTTTTATCGAAAAGGGCGAGCTGATTGTGGGAAACCATTCTTCCTGTCGCCGCGCCGCCCCTATCTTTCCCGAATATGCTGTGGACTGGCTTCCGGAGGAGATGGACGATCTGGATAAGCGTCCCGGAGATGCTTTTTTCATTACTGCAGAACATAAAGAAGAATTGAAGGAGATAGCCAGCTGGTGGAAGGGCAAGGTGCTCTGGGACCGGGGCCGCGCCCTGATGAGCCAGGAACTGCGCGATCTTCAGGATTCGGCTATTATTAAAGCTACCGGGAACCTCACTTCCGGAGACGCTCATATCGCCGTGGATTTTCAGAAAATCCTGGAGGTGGGATTAAGAGGTTATTTCAGGGAGATTGAACGGTACCATAAGCAGGTGGACCGCTCCGACCGGGAAGGGATCCGGAAAGACAAGTTCTATACGGCTTTGACTATTGGTCTGGAGTCCTTTCAGTCCTTTATCAGGCGCTACCGCGATCTGGCCGTTTATCTGAGCAAAGAGAGCGACGACCCTCAACGAACCAGTGAATTACAGCTTATTGCTGATAATTGCCATGCTATTGCGGAAAGACCCCCGGAAGATTTTTACCAGGCGCTTCAGCTGGTTTACTTTGTGCAGCTTATCCTGCAGATTGAAAGCAACGGACATTCGGTTTCCCTGGGAAGGCTCGACCAGTACCTCTACCCCTTCTATCAAAAGGATCTGGCAGCAGGAAAAATTTCTCAGGAACGAGCTATAGAATTACTTGAGAATACCTGGATTAAATTGCTTTCTATTAATAAGATAAGGCCCTGGTCTCATACCCGCTTTTCGGCCGGTGGACCCCTCTATCAGAATGTGACCATCGGGGGACAGACCCCGGATGGGAAAGATGCTGTCAATGAGCTGAGTTTCCTGATTCTTGAATCGGTGGGAAATATGAAACTGACCCAGCCCAATTTGTCGGTACGCTTTCACAAAGGGATCAGCGAGGAATTTATGATGGCCTGCATCCGGGTGATTGAAAAAGGCTTTGGAATGCCCTCCTTTAACAACGATGAAGTGGTCATCCCGGAACTGATCCATCTGGGTGTGGAGCAGGAAGATGCCTTCAACTACTCGGCCATTGGTTGCATCGAGATTGCGGTGCCCGGAAAATGGGGCTACCGCTGCACCGGCATGAGTTTTCTGAACCTGATGAGGGTCTTTCTGGCCACTCTTTATGACGGTTATGACAGCCCGTCGGGACAAACTTTTCACAAGGGAACCGGGAACTTTACGGACTTTGATTCCTACGAGGAGCTGTTTAAGGCCTGGCAGCAGCAGATCCAATATTATACACGGAAAACCGTGGAGATTGATACGGCTGTTGATATCGCCCTGGAGGAGCATGTGCCTGATATTCTCTGCTCGGCCTTTGTGGATAGCTGTATTTCCCGGGGAAAGACCATTAAAGAGGGAGGTTCCAAATATGACTTTATATCCGGATTGCAGGTGGGCATTGCGAACCTTGGAAATGCCCTGGCTGCCATTAAAAAGCTGGTCTACGAGGAGAAAAAGATAGGTCCGGAGGAACTGCTTGAGGCCCTGGAAGGTAATTTTGAAGGCAAGGAGGGAGAGAAAATCAGGCAGCTCTTACTCAACTATGCTCCCAAGTATGGGAACGATGACGACTATGTGGACCTGCTTTTGAGGGATGCCTATATGGAATTTATCAGGGAACTGGATAAGTACCATACGACCCGTTATAACAGGGGGCCCATCGGTTGCAGGTACTATGCAGGAACCTCCAGCATCTCTGCCAATGTGCCCAGCGGGGCGGTTGTTCCCGCCACTCCCGACGGTCGCCTGGCCCATACCCCGGTGGCCGAAGGAAGCTCTCCTTCTTCCGGGACCGACCTGCTGGGGCCCACCGCGGTTTTTAAATCGGTTTCCAAGCTGCCCACGGAAAAGATCATGGGCGGGGTGCTGCTGAACCAGAAGCTCTCCCCTGCTGCCATTCAGAAGGAAAGGGATAAACATAAACTGATTTCCATCATACGCACTTTTTTTTCCGATCTGAAGGGCTGGCACGTACAGTATAACATTGTGTCCAGGGAGACCCTGCTGGCTGCCAGAAAGGATCCGGAAAAATACCGCGACCTGGTGGTCCGGATTGCCGGTTATTCCGCATTTTTTACTACTTTATCTCCCGATACACAGGATGATATAATTGCACGTACCGAACATACTTTAAATTTCTGAACCCATGCCTGGAGTACTTTGCGGAGTCGACATCGGGGGAACCAAATGTTCCATCGCCCTCATTGAAGAAAAGGGAAGAATCCTGGATAAAATATACACCTGCGCCCATGTGGAACAGGACGAAGAGGGAATGGTAAGTCTGATAGCGGGTCAGGTGAAGGAAATTATGAAGCGTAATCATCTGAATCAGAATGATCTGCTAGCCATCGGAGTGGGCTGCGCGGGACATATCCGCTATAGCGACGGGGTGATCATCACCACCTCCAATCTGAAGGGATTTAAAAATTACCCCTTGCGCGCAAAGCTGCAGGCCCATTTCGATATCCCGGTGATTCTGGATAACGATGCCAATGCACAGGCTTTCGGGGAGTATAAATTCGGAGCGGGACAGGGATACAACGATATGATCTTTGTGACCATCAGTACGGGTATCGGGGCAGGAATTGTGATCAACGGGAAGCTGTACAGGGGAAATACCGGCACGGCCGGCGAATTCGGCCATACCATTGTGGATCCCGGCAGTGAGCTGGTATGCAGTTGCGGAAACCGGGGCTGTGTCATGGCCCTGGCCTGTGGAATGGCTCTTCCCTATATGTTTGAAAAAAAGCTGAAAGAAGGCAAAGTGACTTACCTGAAGATGCCTCCCAACTTTAAACTCTCAAAAATAAACGGGCAGACCCTGAAAAAGGGGCTGGACATGGATGACCCCCTCTCCAGGGAAGTGATTTCGGACAGTGCCTACTACGTGGGCATCGGACTCTACAACCTGTTCCAGGTCCTCAATCCGTCCCTGATTGTACTGGGCGGGGGACTGACCAACTGGGGGCAGTTCTACCTGGATAAGATTAAGGAGACTTTCTATGAACTGGCCCGCGATATGATCTTTGATCCCATTGAGATCGTACTTTCGGATATTGTCGGCGATGCCGGAGTGATTGGTGCCGCTGCTCTAAGCCTGGAATAAAATGCTGAATGAAAGACAGAACAGAATTCTGAAGATCCTGGGATTAAACAATCAGACTTCCGTCAGTGAGCTCTCGCGACAGCTGGAGGTATCTTCGGTGACCATCCGGCAGGATCTGAACTTCCTGGAGGCCGAAGGCCTGTTAAAACGGGTGCATGGGGGCGCGGTACTGAAGGATGGAGAAAATCTGGATAACCGTCTGGCTAAGAATTATGAAAAAAAACTCCGGATTGCCAGGAAACTTGCTACGATGGTGCATGAAGGGGAAAGCATACTGATTGAATCGGGATCTGCCAATGTGCTGTTCGCCCGGGAACTGGTTAAGATCAGGAAGGTCACCATCATGACCACCAATTTGTACATAGCCCGGCAATTCAGAACAAACAGCCAGGCCAATGTGGTGATCCTGGGTGGCATCTACCAGCCGGAAAGCGAAACCCTGGTGGGAAAGCTGACCAGGTCGTGTATCGACCAGCTGAATATCCGGAAGGCCTTTATCGGGATAGACGGGTACACGACCCGGAATGGCTTTACCCTGCGGGATATGTTCAGGGCTGAGATCTCCAGTCACATCATCCGGAAAGCAGAGGATGTGTTTGTAGTATCCGATTCCAGTAAATTTGGAGCAACAGGCCTTACCAACATCTGTCGCCTGAAGGATATCCACCACATTGCCACAAACCCGGACCTGGATGCGGTCTATGTGGATGAATTCCGGGATGCCGGGATCGATCTGATCCTGGCCTGACCAGATCCTTGCGGGCAGCTATACTCTCAGGAAAATTTTCTTTTTGTATAAAAATAGAAGCAGGGCCCATTGGATCATCAGTACACCGGTGGTGATAAACACCGCCCCCCATTGCTCATTGATATGAACGGAGGTCCAGTTCAGAAAAAAGCGGCTGATGTCGTAAAAATCAATAATCCGGTGTCCCATGTATATGGTGATCGAGTTCATTCCGAACACCCTGAAGAAAAGCGTCCAATTCTTTGATCCTTTCACATCTATCACAAAATAGAAGAGTGCCAGCAACAGGGCACTGACACCGCCAGCCTTCATCACATAGGTGGCGGTCCACATTTTCTTGATAATGGGATAAACAGGACTCAGAGCCTGGGCGATCACGATCAGTCCCACACCGGCCAGGGCAATATAGAGGGCTTTCCGGGCCGGTGCCGCCTTGGAGCTCCTGAGTATATGGCCCGAGAGCGTTCCCATCAGGGTGATGGAGACCGCTGAAACGATACATAGGACCCCTTCCGGATCAAATACCTCATCATTCAGCCGGCCCGGAATCAAAAGCTGATCCAGCCATGCGTTGAGGGTGGTGGCGGGCTCAAAGGTTCCGGCTCCGTAACCCGGCACCGGCACCAATAACTGCAAAACAGCAATACCTGCAAGGATGCCCACCATCCAGTAGGCAGGACCTTTAATGCTTTTGGAATAGAGACTGATCAGTGCCGCGAAGAAGTATCCGAATCCAATCTGTGAAAGCACGCTCACATACCGGAGGTTCGTAAAGCCTCTGCTTAAGGCTCCATTGTAAAGGATTCCCAGTAAAACCAATGCAAGCAGGCGCACCGATATTTTCCGCAATAATTTGGATCTGGCTATCCCCTTTTCCACTTTTGAATTAATGGCATAGGGGATGGCCACTCCGCTGATAAACATAAAAAGCGGAAAAATCAGATCGTAGAACCGGAAGCCTTCCCACTGAACGTGGTGTTGCTGAGTGGCAAGCGCTTCCATCCATCCCCACCCGGTTAGCTCGGCCAGGGCGATAATGATTCCTCCAATTCCCACGAGCATGGCCATATCAAGGCCCCGCAGGGTATCCAGGGATAGCAGTCTTTCTTTAGTCTCCGTCCGAAGAGTCTGTGTTGTTTGTTTTGCTGGCATGTTGTTTCGTTTAGTGCTTCTAAAGTAGCTAAAAGTTTTTTTGATGTACCACCTCACCGGCTACAATTTGTAAATTGTAATCATTTGCCTTTTCCATCGTCTTTGTTTTATGAAGTAATATTTATCAGTCGAAATATCCACCGCCTTATGTTCCGGAACTACCTGCTGGTTGGCCTGATCACCCTGCTGACCGTGGGAGGCCAGGTGCTGCGGACAGCCAACGTGAACCCGGCCGAATCGCTCAGGCATGAATAGCACTCCCGGGGATTAAGCCCTGGAACAACGGATCAGGTCCATAACCAGGCAGGAACTCTCCTGGTGACAGTAGTTATGGATTTGTTTCATGAGAAAGGAACCGGCCTGTTGCCCCAGAAAGAATCCGGCTATCAGGAACAGATAGGTGTACCAGCCGAACCCGATTCCGCTGACCAGCCTCAGGGCAATAATGACGGGCACCGGTATATGAATGGCCAGAAACCACTGAGTGGAAAAGCGTCTCACATTGGCCCTCCAGTATCCAAAGGGGATATTCAGGAGAAAGACGAGGAGGCTGATGAAGATGAGTTTGCCCATGCTTTCCTTTAAAGATAAGAAAAAATTCGGCTATTTGAACAGAAAGATCAGCGTCTGTTCTTTCTTTTCTTTTTGCGGTTCTTCTGAAAGTCCTCTTCCTGGTCCAGTAAAGACTGCCAGTCGGTCTCTTCATTCTCCCGGGAAGATGCCAGGGTGTCTTTGTAGAAGCCCCTGGAAATTTCAATTCTGTAGACAGGTTTCCCCAGTTGCTCTTCAATGGTGGCCAGCATCTCCTTTTCTTCCTTGCTGCAAAAGGAAATGGCCTGTCCTTTGTTTCTCCCCCTGCCAGTCCGCCCTACCCGATGTACATAATATTCAGGGGATTCAGGAAGGTCAAAGTTTACCACCAGTTCCACATCGGGAATGTCAATTCCCCGGGCACTGACATCTGTGGCGATCAGCACTTTTATCTCTCCTTTATGAAAAAGCTGCATGATGCGTTGACGTTGCTCCTGCTCCTTATCGCCATGGATGGTCTCTGCCTGTATATCAACCCTTTCCAGGGCTTTTTTTACACGTTCCGCCCTCACTTTTGTTCTTACAAATACAAGGATTTTCTGATCCGGATGGTTGGCAATCACATTCTCCAGGAAAAAGCGTTTGTCATCCATCTCAATGAAAGCTACAGCATGCTCGATGTTTTTGGCCACCGGATCCTTGGGTGAGATCTGGATGCGAATGGCATCATTTACCAGGGAGTAGGCGATCTTCTTAATCTTTTCATCAATGGTTGCAGAGAAGAAAAGCGTCTGCCTTTTCCCGGGCAGATGGCGCATCAGGTCGCGGATATCCTTGATAAAGCCCAGGTCCAGCATATGATCGGCCTCATCCAGCACCAGGATCTCCACCCGTTGGAGCTGGAGCGCCCCCTGGCTTACCAGGTCGAACATTCTGCCAGGTGTGGCGATCAGCACATCCACTCCCCTGTTCAATTGTGCAATTTGCGGGTCCTGATCCACCCCTCCGTGAATGGCGAATGCTTTTACCCTGGTATGTTTTCCCAGGACCCTGAACACATTCTCGGATTGAAGGGCCAGTTCATGGGTAGGCACCATGATCAGACACTTGACTCCGTCGGGACGCCCCTTGATTTTGCGTTCCTGCAGGATATGAAGAAGCGGTATGGCATAGGCAGCAGTCTTGCCAGTCCCGGTCTGGGCGATAGCCAGCACATCCTCCCCTCTGAGAATGGGTGGAATGGACTTAAACTGAATATCGGTGGGTTTCTTATACCCCAGCTTGGAGATACTGTTCTTGATCCCATCCGCAATCGGGTACTCTTCAAACTTCATTTATTCCAAATTTGTTGCAAAGGTCATATTATTCCAGACAAAGTTCAAATCTTTCCCTTTTATGTGGCTAAAAAGGATTCCCATGGCGGAATGTGGATAATTTGATTACCTTTGCCCCGATTTCTTAGCCGACTTTTCAATTAGGCAGTTTTTCCGTTATTCAGGGATCCCTCTCTATTTCTTCTGATTCAGCTAAGGCGGCGCACTCTTCGAAGTTCGTCATTTTAAACAATATAGCAGCCTTAAAAAAGGCTGTTCAAAAACTTATATATGAATAATACCACAGTAAACAACAGACAAAGTACGCATTCAAATTCAGGCAGGAGAAGGGTTTATAGCTCCAACCAGCCAAACCGCAACCATGCACGGCCGGCCAAAAAAGCCTCCACACTCGATCCTTCTCTCCTGGTAAAGGAAGCGGATCATTCCATCATTGACAAAGCCTATCAATCAGAGCGCATGGTCAGTGAACTGCCAGTCGATTTAAAATTGAAGCAGGCCCTGGCAATGAAGGGCTATGACCGGCCAACCGAGATTCAGGACAGAACTCTGGAGACACTTCTGGAGGGCAGGGACCTTCTGGGAATTGCACAGACAGGGACCGGAAAAACAGCCGCCTTCCTGATCCCCATTATCGAGAAGCTGCTGCATAAACAAATTAATCCTTATGCACTCATCGTAGTACCCACCCGCGAACTGGCACTCCAGGTGGAGGATGAGTTTAAAAGTATGTCCAGGGGACTGGGTCTTTACAGTGCCTGTTTTATCGGAGGTACCAATATCAACAGGGACCTGCAGACTCTTCGCAGGAACAGCCATGTGGTGATTGCCACCCCGGGCAGGTTGCTTGATCTGGCAGACCGCCGGGCCATTGATCTGGGTAAATTTAAGACCCTGGTGCTGGATGAGTTCGACCGCATGCTGGATATGGGCTTTATCCGCGATGTAAACAGGATCCTGGATGGAATGAAACAGCGCAGCCACACCATGCTCTTTTCGGCCACCCTGGATAAATCGCAGCAAACAATGATCAATCATATACTTACGAATCATGTGACCGTGAAGGTGAACAACGGTAACAGTTCGGCCGATGCCATTGAACAGGAGATAATCAGGCTGAAACCGGGACAGGACAAGTTCATGGTTTTGAATGAGATGCTCTCGCAGGAAGAGTTTATCAAAGTGCTGCTCTTTGAGGAGACCAAACACAAGGTGAACCGTCTTTGCATAAAACTGAACAAGGCTGGAATCAGAGCAGACCAGATCCACGGTAATAAAAGCCAGAATGCCCGTCAAAGTGCTCTGAAAGCTTTTAAGGAAGGGAGGGTGCAGGTGCTTGTTGCCACCGACGTGGCCGCACGGGGACTGGATGTGTCGGATGTGTCACATGTGATCAACTACCAGGTACCACAGACCCATGACAGTTATGTTCACCGTATTGGCCGGACCGGCAGGGCCGGGAAAACCGGGAAAGCCTATACCTTTGTGGCCTAAGCCCTGAGTGCCTCCACTCCCTCTATGGTCAGCGGAAGTGGCTTGCCCAGACGGCGGGATCCATTTTCGGTAATCAGAAAGTCCTCCTCGTTGCGCAGGCCGCTGAAATTCCTGAATTTTTCTATTTCGCTGTAATTCAGGAATTGGGACAGATGTTGTTCCGATTTCCAGAGCTCAATCAGCTCGGGGATAAAATAGATCCCGGGCTCAATGGTCAGCACAAAACCCGCTCGAAGCTCTTTCCCCAGCCGGAGGGACTTCAGTCCGAACTGTGTGGACTTCGCTTCGCCATCATAGCCGACCCACTGTTCTCCCAGGTTCTCCATATCATGAACGTCCAGCCCCATCATATGTCCGGTACCGCAGGGGAAGAATAAGGCATGGGCCCCTGCTTCCACAGCCTCTTCCGTGTCTCCTCTGGTGAGCCCGAAAGCTTTGAGCCCCTCGAAGATGGTCCTGCAGGCGCTCAGATGCACTTCTTTAAAGGCAATGCCAGGTATCAGCATGGCGACAGCGTTCATGTGGGCATCCAGGCATAACTGGTACATCTCTTTCTGAAGCGGGGTGAAGGCGGGATCCACCGGGAAGGTGCTGGAAAGATCTCCGGCATAGTGCATTTCAGTCTCCGCTCCGGCATCCAGCAGAAAGAGATCTCCACTTTTTATAGTGTTGCCGTGGTGATGGTTATGGAGGGTTTGTCCCTTGATGGTAGCTATGATAGGAAAAGATGGATTTCCATTGGCGGCATATGCCACTTCCGCTACCTTGGCGGCGATTTCCGATTCGCGCATTCCCGGCCGGGCATAACGCATTCCGGCCAGATGCATATCTGCACTGATATTTACCGCCTTGTCAAGCTCGGCTATCTCCTCAGCAGTTTTCACTTCCCTTTGAGCCACTATGGCTTTGGTAAGCTCCAGAGAGGCTTTTTCAGAAACAGACCCTGCTTTTAACTGTGTGAGTCCGGCCAGACGGATCAGGATATCGGCCCGGTAGGGATTCAGGAAATGGACCGGTCTGTTTTTAGAAATTGCCTCAGAAACAACAGATTGCAGAGAGGATAAAGGGAAAACAGCTCTAACTCCAACCCGCTCACCCAGGGAGGCAAGGCCTGGAACCACGCCGGTCCATATGATCATATCAATCCCGTAGTCGTCGCCGAAAAGCATGGATTCTCCACTATCTGCATCAATGATTCCGGCCAGGGAAGCCTGATCGATCCCAAAGTAATACAGAAAAGTGCTATCCTGCCTGAAGTGATAGGTATTATCGGTATAGTTCATGGGGGACTCTTCGTTCCCGGGAAGCAGGATAATCCCGCCTGAAATGGTATCTGCCAGTTTCTTCCTGCGTGCTGTGTAAGTTTCTTTGCTAAACATTTGCACAAAATAGTAACTTAGGACCTTTCAAACCATAATAGTATGCGGCTATGACCAAATATTTTATTCCTTTTTTTATCCTGCTTTTCTCCTGCTCCGGATCTCAACCTGAAGTATATGAATGGAGGGGAGCTGATCGCATGGGCATCTATCCGGATACAAACCTGCTGAAAGAATGGCCTGAAGAAGGCCCCCGGGAATTGTGGGCCATTGATAAGCTGGGAAGGGGTTTTGGATCTCCGCAGTTCAAAGGAGAGCGTTTTTTTGTCACAGGTGAAGTGGATAGCATGGCCCACTTATACTGTTTTGATCTGGATGGAAATAAAATATGGCAAAGCCCCCTGGGAAAAGAATGGGTTTCCAGCTATCCCGGATCCCGTTCGGCACCCACCATCGTGGAAAAGCTGATCTATATTGGCACAGGTATGGGTGATCTTTACTGTGTGAATGAAGCCGATGGCAGTCTGGAGTGGTCCAAAGACTTTGTCAGGGACTTTCAGGGAGTGTATCCCTTGCACGGCCACTCTGAGGCAGCAGTGATTTCGGGAGACAGGGTATTCTGGACCCCAGGCGGTCCGGTTCATAATGTGGTTGCCCTGAACCGCATGACCGGGGAGCTGATCTGGAGCAATCCTGGCTTTGGGGAGCGTTCGGGTTACAATCCCGGAAAACTGCTGTCACATCATGGCCGGGAGCTCTTTGTTACTTTTACGGCTGCCAAATTACTGGGACTGGATGCGGAAACCGGAGAATTATTGTGGTCGCACCATCAGGATGTTTATACGGAAAAGGAGCGCGAGAAAATAGGAATTGGGGATTCCCATGCAAACTCTGTGGTCTATCGGGACGGATCCATCTTTTATGTTGCCGGTGACGGTAATGGCGGTGTCAGACTCGATCTCTCGGAAGATGGCAGTGCTTTTACCCAGGCCTGGCGCAATCCTGGATTTGATAGTTTTTTTGGCGGAGTGGTTCTGATTGACAATTACCTCTATACCAGCGGTACGCACAGGCAGTATTTATATTCCATTGACGCCACCACCGGAATCCTTAGAGACTCCTTGCATATCGGACAGGGTGCTCTGATTGCTGCCGATGAAAGGTTGTATTATTACAATCACCGGGGCCAGATGTACCTGATCAGTCATACGGAGGGTAAACTTAAAGAGTTAAGTTCCTTCAGGATAAATAAAGGTAGCGGGCATCATTTCTCGCATCCTGTGATCCACCGCGGGGTATTGTACCAGCGCCGTGGCGATGCCCTCATGGCATTTGATATTCGTCGGCCTGCTTCCTGAGAGGTGCTTCGGTAAGAGTGGGAGAGCATTCGTTTCATAGCCGTATTTAATAATTGGATTCAAATTGCAATTTTTTTTATAACCGTGCATCCTGAACCCAGATTCTTTTGATTTATTGGTCATATTCCGTAATTTATTATGCAGATATCGCCAGCCAAACCATGATTGATCAGCAAGCTGAGTCAGCTAAAGATAAAGGAGGATTCCGCCTGAAAGAATCCCTGGCCAATCTCAGACAGAGAAGCTTCTTTAAGTATGTGGGGCGCAGCGTTCTTCTGATCTTATCGGTTTACCTGCTGGTCATACTGATTGTTTTCCTGGCCGGGAAATACCTGATCGATTTCAACACCTTTTTTGAGGGGATTATAGAACGGCTTTCGAACCGTTTTGTGGTTCTTCTGTTCTTTCTCTCGGAATCCTTCACAGGGATGATCCCGGTGGATCTGTTTGTAATATGGACCCGGAAATTTGAGCATCCGCTGCCCTGGCTGGCACTTTTGGGGGCGCTATCCTATGCCGGTGGGGTGATCTCTTACGGGATTGGACTGTGGATTGCCGGAAGACCCCGTATAAAAGCCTTTACAGAGCGCCGCCTGCAAGGATATATTAGCTTTGTACGCAAGTGGGGAGGTGCTTTTATTGTAATTGCCGCCCTGTTTCCCTTTACCCCTTTTTCCCTGGTTGTTATCGCGCTTACTCTTTTTCACTACCCCTTCCGGAATTTTCTGCTTTTTGCCCTGGCCCGCTTGTTTCGTTTTGTGCTTCAGGGTATATTCTTCTTCGATTTAATGAAGCTGGATCACTGGATTGTTTAATGTAAAATTAGTGGCACGCTGATGCTTTTATACAGATCATTAATAAACCTTAAGGCTTATATTCATTGACGGTCTGAAGTGAGGATTAATTCCATATATGCGGCAAGGTGGTTCTCATAAAGCTCTCTGGGGGTGCACTGATGCAGCTTACAAAGGGAGGCTGCATAACCGACTGCCGCACCCATCTGTCCCGTTGTCCTCATAACCCTTGGTCCGCCCAAACCTATATGACTGCAGCTGAAGCAGCGGCCTGCCATAAACAGGTTCCCGATATTCTTTGAATAAAGCGATCTGTAGGGAATCTGGTAAGGCCGGGCCGGGTAGTACATGGCTTCCGAGAGAAAATCAGGCTTGCTTTCGTCCAGCTTGCTCTGAGGATAATGTACATCCACCTCCCGGACTTCGTGCACCACCGCATCCGGAAAGCTCCTGGATTCACGCATATCGTTAAAGGTATAGAGATAGTCACCCACCAGGCGCCGCGACTCCCTTTTACCAAGCAAATAAGAGACCCATTCCAGCTTCAGGGAATCGTTCCCGGCTTTTTGCTTTTCGTTGTAAAATGAACCGAAAATGGCCTTCAGCATATGATCCCTGATTTGTTCGGCATGGTCTGTCTGGTGCCAGCGCTCACTGATAAGCTCCCAGTTCCAGGTTCCTTCACGGGCCGAATAGGAGCCCGAAACCTCCATGGCCCAGGGTACTTCCGGAAATTCACAGGCGGTATCTGCGTTCATGGTTCTCCAGAGCAATGAAGCTCCCATCACCTGGTGATCCCCTCTGACCGGGCTCCACAATTCTCCGTGCTGCTCCCAGGCTTCTCCGTACAGGGAATCTGGTTCCCGGCCGTAATTATACTCGGCTCCTGCCCAGTAACCGATCCATCCATCACCGGTACAATCCACAAAATAAGGAGCTTCAAAGCGGAGGGCCTCACTGGTGGAAGTATGCCTGGCATCCACCGAGCTAATTAGCTGTTTTTCCGTATTGGCCTGATAGGCCCTGAAATTCAGAAACAGGCTGATATTGGAATAAGATTCCACATGTTGATGCCGTTTCTTCTCATCTGCCAGGGCTTCCGGTGATCCATTGGGGTAGTGTTCCGTATCAAGCATTTTAAGAATTCTACTGAAATGTCCATAGATTCCCAGAGTATGAACCCTGATCTCGCTGCTGGCATTGCCTCCCAGAACCGGCCGGTCGTGGATAAGGGCCACCTTCAATCCCTGTTCTGCGGCTGCAATGGATGCTGCACAACCGGCAAGGCCCCCTCCCACCACCACCAGGTCAAAACTCCTGGTCTCCTCCGGTTTATCCACATATCCGGCAAAACGGTTTCGCATATCTTCGAGATATTCCTGCTGGTTGGTAGGGGTCCGGTATTTATTACTGATGTATATGGCATCACAACGACCGTTAAATCCGGTAAGATCCTCCAGCCTGACTGTAAGCTCCCCGGCCTTCAGTTTGACTTTGCCGGCATAATTCCATCCCCATCCCCTGTAGCTGCCCATGGTATGGGGCAGTTTGACTTCATTCAGCCATATATTAAATTGTCCGGGTGCTTCCCAGGGTCCGGAAGCCCAGTCTGTGGTGCGGGCCCATACATGATACTTCCCCCCTGAGGAGAGTTCCATGCTTGTAGAGGCATCCTCCACCGCTTTCCCCAGGCCATGAGCCATCAGATAGGGCGATCCCATCTGCTCCACAAACTGAGGATCTACCACCCAGCCACCTTTGTGGTCAAAGCTTTCACATTCCACAAATACCTCCTTATGGCAAGCACACAACAGCAGCAATAAGGCTGGCACAAAGATCCACCGGACAGCGTTTTTATTCCTGAAGTACCTGTCCATCCTCTAGAAGTTGTTGTTTAAGTTCTTCATACTGTATATCATGTAAGTTGCTTTTCGCATCAATAGCAAGTACAGCCAGGGTGGCTGCACTCTGCCCCAGGATCATAAAAACCGGTTCCATGCGGATGGACCCATAGGCTATATGGGAGCTGGAGAGGCAGACCGGCACCAGCAGGTTGGAGCATTCTGCACTGGAGGGCAGGAGCGCGCGCTTATCAATCTGATAGGGATCGCCTGGATGAACCCCGATATCGCCCTCGTTCTGCACATAACCGTCCGGTTTGATATAGCGTTGAATGTTATGGGAATCCATGGTATAGGAACCCATACCCACCGGCTGTTCCACAGGGGATCTGCCCAGCACCTCATGTTCTGTCATCACAAAACCGCTCACCATCCTTCGGGCCTCACGCACATAAATCTGATGGGGCCAGTGACCGTTGTCGGTAAATTCATCTTTTGAGTAGCCCCACTGACTCATCTTCTTCCGAATATCTTCAGGGACTGCCGGGTCGCTGGCAAGGAACCAAAGCAGACCCTTCTGATAGCTGGTATGCTCATTTATAATCTCCCTTCTTCTGTCGTAAGAGGCCTCCGGATAATCATAATTCATGCCGATATTATCGCTGCTGAAAGGACCATGATTATTGACATCGGTTTTATGGTTGGGAATGGGATCAAATTTAGAAAATACCTCCCGCCATCCCGAGTCAAACACTCTTCGGAGCAATTCGTATTGCGTGGAGTCATAGTCCTGCGGCCGGCTGATGGCCAGCCTGTTCTCCGGGTGGTCGGTCAGACACAACCTGAAACAGTAAGCCTGAACACGATGGTCTCCCGAGCCATATTCGCCCGGATCATCCGTGGATATCCTGGGTAATACACCACTGGAGGGATCTCCCGGGATTACATAAGGACTGATATCGCTTTTAAAATGGTGCCCATGGTGCAAAACCCCTGTCTGGACTCCGTTCCAGTCTTCCCCATACTGATCGATCGATTCGCGGCCCACGGTATAGCTGACTCCTGAAGCGGCCATCAAATCTCCCTCATAGGTGGCATCAATAAATACCTTCCCTTTAAAACGCTTGCCATCCAGTGTTCGGATGGAAACAATGACCCCCTCCTGCATTTCAACTCCCTGTTCCCTGTCCAAATAGGATTCACGGTATAAAGGAATCTCATTTTCAGCAAGCAGCTGTTCGAATACCTGCTCGGCTGCGTGCGGTTCGAAGATCCACATGGTCCGGTTTTCGCCGTCAATGGCCACATTTCCCTGTCCCTTGTTTCCATATTCGTTTCTGTCCTGCCATCTCCAGGCCGAATCCTGCTGGTAGTGCAGGTAGAGACGGTGATAGAAATCCCTGGCAAGTCCCCCGATAACTGCCTTGTTTCCCGTATCAGTCCATCCCAGTCCCGAAGCGCTAAGTCCACCCAGATGCTTATCCGGCGAGACCAGAATCACCTTCCTGCCCATTTTGGCTGTCTGAACCGCAGCGATTACAGCAGAAGAATTTCCCCCGTAGATGATTACATCTGCGGAATATTGCTTGTCAACGGCCGATTTTTGCCTATTTTCACAGGAGTTGATCAGCAGCAGCAAAAGTAGAACCAAAACGGAGTTTGAAAGAAAGGTTTTGCAGGTCATTAGTGTAGTATTTAGGATTGATGATGAAAAATAAGAAAATCTGAGCTAAGCCAGGTCCATATGAAGCAAGTATTCTGAATTAAAACTTAAAAACATAAAACGATTTTTAAACGGCTAAACTTTTTCCAGATGACTTTACGCTTTTACTTCCTCGTATTTATGATATCAAGCCTGCTGTCTGCGGCCCTGTCTGCTCAGGAGACAGAGGTGGTTTATCTTTCCGGAACCGGGTTTGACCGGACCGCAGAGTGGGATTTTTACTGTACTGACGGGATGAACAGTAAAGCCTGGACCACTATAGAGGTTCCCTCCTGCTGGGAGCAACAGGGCTTCGGTGAGTATAACTACGGCCATGTTCCTTTTGAAGACAGGCTGAAGGAAGAAGGGCGCTACCGTTACTTTTTTGAAGCAGACAGAAGCTGGAAGGGAAAGCGGCTGGACCTGGTATTTGAGGGGGTGATGACCGATGCCCGTGTTCTGGTGAACGGTAAGCAGGCCGGGGAGGTTCATCAGGGTGCATTTTACCGTTTCAGTTATGATATCTCCCGGCTTGTGAGCTATGGCAGGGAAAACAAGCTGGAAGTTTTTGTAAAGAAATTTTCAGATAATGAGTCTGTTAACCAGGCCGAACGGAAGGCCGATTACTGGGTATTTGGAGGGATCTTCCGGCCGGTAAAACTGGAAATTAAAGCGGTGAGCCATTTGGAGCGGGTGGCCATAGATGCCTCCGCCGATGGTTTTTTCAGGTCAGATATCTACCTGGCGGGAAATCCGGAGGGTGGCAGGGTCCAGGTGGAGATAACAGACCCGGAGGGAGCCGAAGCAGCACGTTTTATCTCTTCGGCAGCGCCTGGAGCCGGAAAAATCAGGATCTCCGGGAATCTGGATTCGGCGCTTCTTTGGAATCCGGAGGATCCCCATCTCTACAAAGCCCGGTTCAGCTTATTGGATACAGATGGCAAATTGATCCACCGGATGACAGAAAGTTTTGGTTTTCGAACGGTGGAGCTTCGGGCCGAGGATGGGATTTATGTGAACGGGGAGCGCATCAAATTCAAAGGAGTTTGCAGGCATAGCTTTCATCCGGATCACGGCCGGACTTCAAGTAAAGCTTTCAGTATTGAGGTGGTGAACCTGATCAAGGATATGAATATGAACGCAGTGCGCATGTCACACTACCCGCCGGACGAACATTTTCTGGATGTTTGCGATTCTCTGGGGCTTTTCGTCCTGGATGAGCTGGCAGGCTGGCAGCGTCCATCCTACGATTCGGTGGTGGGACGGAAGCTATTGGGTGAAATGATCGCCAGGGATGTGAACCATCCCAGTGTGGTGCTGTGGGACAATGCCAATGAAGGAGGATGGAACACAGCCTATGATAAGGATTTCAGGGAGCTGGATATCCAGCAGCGCGGGGTAATCCACCCCTGGGGCTATCACGATTTGACCAATACGGCCCATTATGTGGACTATAAGTACCTGGCCATGGACCATTTTGCTCCCAGACAGGTTTTTTTCCCCACGGAGATGATTCATGGTTTGTATGATGGCGGACTGGGAGCAGGCCTGGAGGATTTCTGGCTGCGGATGTGGGAACATCCCCTTAGTGCAGGAGGGTTTCTTTGGGTGTTTGCCGATGAATCGCTTAAACGGACCGATAGCGGCATGCTGGATTCGGATGGCAACCATGCACCGGATGGTATTCTGGGCCCCTATCATGAAAAGGAAGGAAGTTTTTATGCGGTCCGGGAGATCTGGTCGCCGGTCCATGTGGAAAAACGCTATATCACCGAAGAGTTTAACGGGGTATTCCGGATTCAGAACCGTTTTCATTTTACCAATCTGGATCAATGCCACTTTCGTTATAGCTGGATGAGAATGCAGGGGCCCGGAAATCCGGGAGTAAAAGAACAGGGATCTGATGAATTCGCCGGAGTGATGGATTCTGGGATACCGGTAGCTGATCCCCTGGCACCTGGTCAGAATGGGAAACTGAAAGTGCCCCTGTCTGAAGGCTGGCAAAACTGTGATGCCTTATACCTGGAGGCCTTCGATCCATTCGGGCGACTGATACATGCCTGGAGCTGGCCCGTTAAAACGCCTGTCCGGACCATGGAAGAGCTATTGCCTCCAAAGAAGGCTGATTCCATTACCGTTTCTGAGTCGGATGCAACTTTGATCCTGGAATCGGGAACAGTAAGACTGGAGCTCTCCAAAACCGATGGATTACTGCTGCAGGTGAATTCGGGCGACTGGCGGATTCCTCTTTCGAAGGGGCCTGTCTTCAGAAGTGATATGCCACCGCTAAGGTCATTTTCTCATTTTGCCAAAGAGAAAGCACATCATGTTCGGATTGATTTCGGAGCAACTGGAACCCTCGAATGGATTATGCATGCAGGCGGAGTGGTGGATATGAAGCTGCACTATCAGCCTGAAGGCCCCCGGGTACCCTTTACGGGAGCATCCTTTTCCTACCCGGAACAGGAGGTGCAATCGGTCACTTACCTGGGGAACGGACCCTACCGGGTCTGGAAGAACCGGAAAACGGGTGTGGAGTTCAATGTTTGGGAGAAAACGCCCAACAATACCATTATCGGACATTCCGGCTTCGAATATCCTGAATTCAGGGGATACTATTCAAACCTTTACTGGAGCAGGATTACGGATCCCCGGAACCGACACTTTACCATTTACAGCCATACAAAGGATCTTTACCTGAGATTGTTTACACCGGAAGAAGCTCCGGATCCGGCAAAGACCACGGTGACACATCCTCCCGGAGACCTCTCCTTTATGCTGGGAATTCCGGCCATTGGAACAAAATTTAAAGAGGCAAAAGATCTTGGACCACAGTCAGATAGTTATTGTTACTCGAAGCTTAGAGTGATGGATGGTGCTCTTCATATAGAACTCACCTTTGACTTCAGGCACGAAGAGTGATGAGCCTCCAAATCAAAAAAGAAAAAGCAAAATGAAAAGTAACTTATGCATTTTCCTGTTATCGCTCAGTCTCCTGGGACTGCTTTCCTGCAATCAGGGGGAAGGGCCTGATAAACTAAACGTGGTCATTATTTTCCTGGACGATTCGGGCTGGTCCGATTTTGAGCCTTTTGGAGAATCTGCCAGGGAAACTCCCCGGGTAAAGCAGCTGGCAGCTGAGGGAACCGCCTATCATAACTTCTATGTACCCCAGGCGGTGTGTTCAGCCTCCCGGTCTGCTCTTCTGAGCGGATGTTATCCGGGGCGTACTAAGGTCTTTGGGGCCCACGGCCCTGATGCATGGGGCCTGGATACCGCCTATGCCACCATGGGCGAAGTATTCAAAGCAGCTGGCTATGTCACGGCTGCATTTGGGAAATGGCACTGCGGGGACCAGCCGGAGACCAGATCGCATGCCCGTGGTTTTGATGAAACATGCGGACTGATGTATTCGAATGATATGTGGAAGCATCACCCCGAGTCGCCCGAATACTGGGGACAATGGCCCCTGCAGTTCTGGGAGAATGGCCAGGTGACCATCGAAGAGGTGGATCATGCCGATCAGAAGATTCTGACCAAAACCTACACGGAGCACGCTGTTGATTTTATCCGGCGTCAGAGGAACAATCCTTTTCTGCTCTATGTTCCCCACAGTATGCCACACGTTCCTCTTTACTGCAGTGAAGAATTTGAAGGCAAATCGGGCCTGGGCACCTACGGGGATGTAATGCTGGAGATCGACTGGAGTGTGGGTGAGATCAACAGGGCCCTGAAAGAGCAGGGATTGGAAAACAATACCATCGTGATTCTCACTTCGGACAACGGACCCTGGATATCCTACGGAAACCATGCCGGGACCACCCCGTTCAGGGAGGCCAAAGGCACCAGCTTTGACGGAGGAGTGCGCTCGGCCTGCATCATCAAGTATCCCGGGAGAATTCCTTCGGGAGCCGTTTCAGAAAGAGCCTTTGCTTCGGTGGACCTCCTCCCTACCCTGTGTGAGCTGGCCGGGGTTCCTTTGCCTGCCAATGATATGGACGGGGAGAACGTCTGGGACCTGGTCAGCGGTAGGGAAGGCGCTGTGAACCCCCATCGTTATTATGCATTTTCAAATAACAGCAACTTCGAAGGGGTACTGAGCGGGGACGGCAGGTGGAAATTACATTTGCCCCATGCCTATCGCATCCTTGAAACAGAAGGGGCAGACGGCCTGCCCGGCAAGTACGGGACGGCCCGGATCGATACCGCACTTTTTGATATGAAAGTTGACCCCCTGGAAAGCGCCAATGTGATTTCGGAGTACCCGGAAGTTGCAGCGGAATTGATCAGCCTGGCAGAAAGTCACTACAACAAATTCTACGGCAGGTAAGCAGAAGCTCTCAGGCCAGCCGGATATTCTGGTTCCAGCCGTCCTGGTAGGCCGGATGCATCCAGGCCAGGCCTTTGCCCTGGTAGAAAGGGTACAGTGCCAACCTGATCTCTTCCATCTTCTCTTCCCCAAGAGGAGTGAAATCCCGCAGGATCTCCAGATTTGCATGCAGCACCTCCTTGCTGTCGGTTCCGATATTAATCATATGGAACTCGTTCAGGGTCAAAGCATAGCGGATCAGATCCCCGGCAGGCAGGCCGGGTATGGTTTCCCTGGGCCGGATCACCTTCATGGCCACAAGGCCCATTCCCTTTTGCCTGGCCAGGGGGGCCGGAAGACCTTCAAAATCCTCACTCCCGCCAGCGGATTGATGATTCAGAGCCATCATCATAACATCAAAGTCATAGAGCTCAATGGCTCTTTTCATCCCTTCGGCCGATGCATGACCTGAAAATCCTATGTTCCGGATGACTTCCTGGCTTTTGAACTGCTGCAGCACCTCCAGCACCTGCCCCTTTTCTCCCAGTTTTTCAGCATCTTCCACGGAGGAGACCGCATGTACATGCAGCAGGTCGATATGGTCGGTCCGGAGCCTGTTCAGACTACGTTCCACGCTCCTTTTTGCCTGATCCCCGTCCCGGTCACCTGTTTTTGAGGAGAGAAAAACTTTTCCTCTCCGCTCCTTCAGTATCATGCCAATGCGTTCCTCGCTGCTGATCTTGTCATTCCCGTAGCTGGAAGCCGTATCCCAGTAATAGAGGCCCTGGTTAAATGCGGATTCCAGGATCTCCAGGGCCATTTCATCATCGGGGATGGCCATCCACCTGCTGCCACACCCAAAGCCCATCAGCGGGACCTCTGCCCCGGTCTGGCCAAGAGTTACGGTGGGTAATCCTTTGGGGTCATAGGGCGACGGGGTGGTGCATCCGGCTACAGGTCCTATAGCTACCGTGGCTGCTGCAGCTGCAGTAGACCGTACAAATTGCCTGCGGGTAATGGCTTTCATAATTCAGCTGTTTGAAAGATTCGATTGCTTCCTTCTAAAATACGTTTTTTTTCCATTCATTCCGAACATACAAACGCAGGGCTGCCGGCGGGTAATCAGGCCAGGTATATGCCCGCCTGCTTTTAAAGAAAAACACATTTGAAATATTGTTGATTTCTTTATATTTTGTCATAAATAGCCAGACTACTCCAGGATGAATTTCTTTTGCCTTCTTTATGTCTGAGAAAAGCCACGGACAACAGCAATATCTGGTCTGGACCATCCTGCTCCTGCTCCTTCCGGCACTGTTTATAAATCTGGGAATGTCTCCATTAATTGCAGATGAAGCTACCAGAGGGGTGGTCGCTTTTGAAATGCAGTAAAGTGGTGAGCTGATCACCCCTACGACCCATGGAGAATACTATTTCAACAAGCCTCCCCTTTACAATTGGATATTACTGGGATTCTTTAATCTTTTTAATCAACATTCCGAATTAGTCCTGCGACTATCTGCGGTAATTTCATTACTGCTCTTTGGTGTGATCATTTATTTCACCACCCGAAAGGAACTGGGCACAAGGGTGGCTGTTCTGAGTTCCCTGCTATTTATCAGCTGCGGACGGATCCTTTTCTACGATTCCATGAGAGGACTGATAGACCTGAGCTTTTCCCTGGTAGTTTTTCTGAATTTTTACCTGATATACTATTTTCTGGCCAGGAGGAAGTATTTGCCGCTCTATATGGTGAGCTATTTTCTCGCATCCGTGGCATTCCTGATGAAGAGATTACCTGCTGTGATTTTTCAGGGCCTGACCCTGTGCACCGCCCTGGCCTGTTTTAAATCCTTCAAGAAATTATTCCATCCTGCGCACCTGGCCGGTCTTATGATCTTTGTCATTCTGGTGGGCGGATACTACTTCCTTTTATGGGAAAACAGCCAGGAACCTGAATTTTTCAGGCGCCTGGTGTCAGAATCAACTAAAAGGACCATTGTTAATCATGGTATATGGAGCACCATAAAGCACCTGTTTTTCTTTCCCTTTGACCAGGTCTACCATCTCCTTCCCTGGTCCCTGTTGTTTATATTTCTTTTCAGGAAATCATTTTACGGCCATCTCAGGGAGAATAAGTATGCGGGATATCTGGCGCTGGTCTTTCTGGTGAATATTCCGGTTTACTGGGCATCGGTGGGAACCCATCCAAGATACCTTTTTATGCTGTACCCCATCCTGCTTATTTTATTGGTCCATTACTACCTGATACTGAAAGACAGGGACCCCTTGGGCCTTCTGGTTGATGGTTTTTGTTTTTTTCGGACTGGCACTGGTATTCGGAACCTGGTATTTCTTAACGCACAGCATTTCCGGTTCGGGGAGGTCCCTGCTTATTTTTAGCATATTCCTCTTCGTCATCCTCACCGTGTATTTCTGGATGTGGAAGATACATACAATCAGAATGGAATTGCTGATTATTATTTTACTCTGCCTGAGGGTGTTTTTCAATCTCATTGTTTTGCCGGACAGGTTGGAAAGAACTCCTCAGTTTAAGGAAATACAGGCTGCTGAAAAGATTGTTCAAATCACAGGGAACAGTGAGCTCAAAATGCATCCTGTTACCCCTGCCAGCATAGAATTCATTTATTATTTGAGTACAGCCAGAAATGAGATCCTGAGAAAGGAACACGGAGAGTATAAAACTGGCACCTATTATATTTTTGATGCAAAGGATCCCCTCCGGGAAGGAGAGAAAAAGCTGATGGAATTTGAATCGAGAATTCAAAACCGAAAACTGCGACTTTCCCTGATCACCGGGGAGAACAATCCGCCCGGAAGCTAAATTTTCAGTTTGATCTTCAGCCTTCCCAGCAGGCCGGTCAGTTGAATGATCAGGATGGCAAAGAGGATCGATTTCAGAATGCCGGCACCTCCCGTGGTTATGGATTCCGGCAGCCGGATGTTCAGAATATTCCTGAAGGCATACACAAAGTAGGGAACCAGGTAGCAGGTGAGGGTCATGGACCCGGCCGGCTCAATAAGGGCTGCCCACCGGAACTTTCCGGCTTGATCGGTCAGCAGGTACAATCCCCCGAAGGAGAGTGCTGTGATGGCGGCGCAAATGCTGGTCCACGAGGGTGTGGCCAGAATCTTGGAAATGCCCCAGAGGGGGCGGCTGAGATATCCGAACAGCAAGAGCAGGAGTGAAAAACCCAGCAAAAATGGCACCAGAAACTGCATGCGCTCCTGTTCCTTCAGGCGGATCATTACCGAGGTGACCAGCACCCCTCCCATCACCAGGGCATGGTTGGAGGCGCTGACAACCAGTTTGATGCTGAATGGGAGCGGCGTTCGAAATTCATTAATATTCAGAATGATAAGAGCGATAAAAGCCAGGGCAATCCAGGCCGGCCGCCTGCCAAGAAACAGAAAGGTCAGAGCAGCCACCAGGTAGCCCCAGCCAATGAGCCCCAGGATGCCCCACCAGTGAAAGCGCATCCACTGTGTTCCTCCGTCGCCGGACTTCCTTTTGTTGGATTTTGACTTTTACGACGCAACAAGGTTTAACCGTGTTACAGGAATATTCCAATAGTGAAATTAAACCTTTTTGTACTATATTGATCATAGATACAGTTATACCTTATTAAATAAGAAAAAATGAAAAGAGCACTGAATTTTCGAATTCCCGGACTTGCACTCCTTGTCTCTCTGTTTGCTCTGAATATTTCGGCACAGGGTCCTGGCGGGCCGGGCCGTGGCTTCCAGATGACCGAGGAGGATATCAAAGAGCAGGTTCAGAATACCGCGCAGGCACTAAAGCTGAACGATGAACAGCATAAAAAGGTGCTGGCTGTGGAAATGGATTTCTATAACAAAAGGCAGATTGAGTTTCAGAAGATGAGTAATGCCGGCGGACCTCCCGGTGATCGTGAGGCGATGCGTGAGAAGATGATGAAGATGCGGGAAGAGCGCAATGCAGCCTATGAAGCGGTCCTCACCCCGGATCAGTTTAAGCAGTTTACGGATCTCCAGGAGCAGCGTATGCGTGAAATGCGTGAGCTGCGTCAGCAGAGCAATCCTGGGGGAGAAGGCTCTCAGGAAGAACGTCCTGAAAGGGGCCGCGGAAGGAGTTAATTTATTTTGCAGGATATTTACTTCCTGCATCTGAACAATTTTGTGTCGTGCAGGTTATTTGTAAGACACTTTTTTTGTTAATAAGAATCATTAATATGTCAGTTCGAACAGCAAAATCAGAATGGAAAGGAACCCTTAAGGATGGTAAGGGTTCGATGAATTTCAGTAATTACAGCGGCCCCTTCACCTTTAAATCGCGGTTTGAAGAGGGTAGCGGAACCAACCCTGAAGAACTCATTGGGGCAGCCCACTCAGGCTGTTTCTCCATGTTTCTCGCAGCTCTGATCAGCGGAGAGGATCTGACTCCGGAGAGCGTGAAGACCACGGCAAAGGTTCATTTGGGACGGGATGATAAAGGGCCTCTGATCACCCGTATTGAACTGGAAAGCCACGTGAAATGCCCGGGGCTGTCCCGGGAAAAGTTTGAAGAACTGGCCGCAGCGGCCAAAGAGGGCTGTCCCGTTTCGAGGTTGGTGGCAGCTGCTGAAATTAAGCTTTCAGCCACGCTGGAAGGCTAATTCAGCTTACAGCCATTTGGGCACCTTCGGGGCCTCATAGGCAATCATCAGCTCCAGCAGTTCTTCCGGCTTCCGGCTGCACAGGACCATGTTGCGGTTGATCTCGTGCAGAAATCCCTCCTGGACCATATGGTCCAGGGAATAGAGCAAATGATCGAAAAATCCCTCCACATTTAATAGCCCGACGGGCTTTGGATGTAATCCAAGTTGCCCCCAGGTTAACATCTCAAAGAGTTCTTCCATTGTGCCATATCCGCCCGGAAGGGCCATGAACCCGTCACTCATCTCATATATCAGGGCTTTACGCTGGTGCATGCTTTCCACGGCAATCAGTTCGGTCAGTTTATCATGGGCCACCTCCCTGGTTTTTAAGAAACGGGGAATGACACCGGTAACTTTCCCGCCTGCTTCCAGGGCAGCATCGGCCAGCATCCCCATTAAACCCACTTTCCCTCCACCAAAGATCAGTTCCATACCCTGCCGGGCGAGGAATCTTCCGGTAGCGGCTGCCTGCTCCCTGTAGACCTGATTATTTCCGCTGCTTGACCCGCAATAAACTGCGATCCTTTTCATGCGGTGAATTTAATAAAAAAGCCATCCAGTTTTCGGATTCGGGACAGCTTTTGGATCTTTGGGATCAATACTCAGATCACCGGTGAAGGGTGATTCTTCAATACGGCTGTAAATTGTTCAAATTCTTCGTTGGAGAGTTCATGGTCCCGAAGCTCACCTTTCAGGAACTTGTCGTAACCTACCAGGTCCATCAATCCATGACCGCTGAAATTAAACAGGATTACCTTCTCTTTCCTCTCTTCTTTTGCCTGCCTGGCCTGCCGGATGGCTGAAGCGATGGCATGAGTGGTTTCCGGAGCCGGAATGATTCCTTCGGTGCGGGCGAAGAGTATTCCTGCCTCGTAACACTCCAGCTGATGGATGGCCTCGGGTGTTGCCAGTCCCTCTTTAACCGCATGGCTCACCAGCGGTGACATGCCGTGGTAGCGAAGACCGCCTGCATGGATTGGGGGAGGAATAAATCCATGTCCCAGTGAATTCATGGCAAGCAGCGGGGTTAATTTAGCCAGGTCGCCATGGTCATAGGCAAAGGGAGCTTTGGTGAGGGTGGGGCAACTTGCGGGCTCCACAGGAATAATCTCCATGTTTGCACCATGGATTTTCTCCTGCATAAAGGGGAAGGCCAGACCGGCAAAATTACTGCCTCCTCCGGCACATCCGATCACTACATCGGGGAGCTTCTCCCCTATTTTTTCGAGTTGCTTTTTCGCTTCCAGACCAATGATGGTCTGATGAAGCATCACATGGTTGAGTACACTCCCCAGGGAGTAGCGGGTCTGACCGCTTTCATCGGTCACCGCAGCCTCAACCGCTTCACTGATAGCGATACCCAGGCTTCCGGGGGTGTCGGGATGTTCAGCCAGGACATCTCTCCCGGCTTTTGTTTCATTACTTGGACTGGCAATGCATGAACCGCCCCAGGCCTCCATCATCATCTTACGGAAAGGCTTCTGGTCAAAACTTACCCGCACCATAAATACTTTGCATTCCATTCCCAGCAGGGAGGTTGCGAAAGAAAGGGCACTCCCCCACTGTCCCGCTCCGGTTTCGGTGGTCAGTTTATTGATTCCGAACTCCTTATTATAATAGGCCTGGGCCACAGCGGTGTTTGGTTTGTGACTGCCTGCCGGGGAGACACTCTCATTCTTATAATAGATGCGGGCAGGAGTGCCCAGGGCCTCTTCCAGGGCAAAGGCCCTGACCAGGGGTGCCGGGCGCCAGATGCTTAGCATCTCCATCACCTTTTCTGGAATATCAATCCACCTTTGGGTACTGACCTCCTGCTCAATCAGGTTCATGGGAAAAACCGGTGCCAGCATTTCAGGCCCGATGGGATTTCCGTCAGGCCCCAATGGGGGATTAATGGTTCCCGGAAGGTCTGCTGCAATATTATACCACTGCCTGGGCATCTCTTTTTCACTAAGAAGGATCTTTTTGCTTTTGTTCATAACTGTGTTTTTAGAGGGTGAAATATTTATGCAATAAAAAGAGGGGCAGTTATCTCTAACATGCCCCGCGTATTTTGTTCTGTGATCTGTCTGTTTTACAGCCCAACCACTGCCCACGAAGCACTTGTCCGGTAGTTCCACCAAAGCCAACGCCAGCTAATATGATTGATCCCAGTTTTCATTTTCTTAAAAGTGAGCCTGAAAATTAAGCATTATTTTCAGAAATCCCATCACAACTAAGATTGATTTAATCAGATTTAATAGACAGGGTTCTTCCATGCTTCAGCAGGAGCATATCTGCTGGCAGAGGCCCACCGGATGCCTCGCTGCATAATCTCCAGGGCTTCCGGCACTTCGAAGTCCTTCATGACATGTCCCAGCGAAGAATAGAATATCCGTCCGGAGCCATGCATCTTCTTCCAGACCACCGGCATGGTACAGCCATCGATCCAGGGAGCATGATCGGCCCCGAAAGTGGTTGTGGCAAGCACCTTCATATTGGGGTCCACATGCAAATAATACTGTTCACTGTGCATATCAAAATCAGACAGTCCCCTGGTGACGGGATCCTCATGGTCCGTCACCTTTACCCGGTAATCGATCACCCCTCCCGGATGGGCCACCCATTGTCCTCCTGTCATAAACTGATATTCCACATTCTGCCTGAAGGAATCGCAGAGCCCTCCATGCCAGCCTGCCAGGCCGCAACCTGAAGAGACCGCCTTAATAAGTCCCTTTTCCTGACTCCCGGTGATGCTGGCCATAGTGAAAACCTGGATGACCAGATCGACCTCATTCATATAGGCTTCATCTTCATAAGGTTCCAGAGTATCAAAAGCATCCACTTTGGCACCCTCCTTCTCCATCCAGGGTCTGAAAAGTTCCAGGGATTGATCGGGTTCATGTCCTTTCCACCCGCCATACGTGTATAAAACTTTACGACCTTCCAGCGATGGAAGCTCCTGCTGGACAGGAAGGATTCTGGATTTCTGGTGCTCGCTGGCATGAAGCCCCAGGGAGGCTCCTGCTGCAATGACTCCCGTACTGGACAGGAAGCGGCGGCGATCTAGTTTCATTTGTTGAAAGTTTGAGTTGGCCATAAAAATAACCGGAATATACCAACAAACAAAAAAACCCCCCGCCCCAATGCGAAGGGTTCAGATTAATATGAGATGATATGTTTAACTATATAAGTTTGACATTCACTGCATTTAATCCTTTTCGTCCTTCGGAAAGTTCGAAAGTTACATTGTCATCTTCCTTGATCTTGTCAATCAGACCTGATACATGGACAAAATACTCTTCGTCGGATTCGACGTCCTTAATAAACCCATATCCCTTGGATTCGTTAAAGAATTTTACTTTACCTTCTTTCATTGTAAAAAATTGATAATTAATAACACTACAAAAGTAATATAAATTAAAACCAAAAGCACAAGGAGAATGAACATTTCTCCATTTACCTTGGGATCATATAGAAAAATACAGCGAAGAAGTGTGAAACAGTTCCTGCCAGTACCAGCAGATGCCATACAAGATGGTGATAAGGAAAACGTATGACCTTGTAAAAGAGAATTCCCAGAGTATAACATAAACCGCCTATGAGGATCCAAAGGCTCCCCATCAGGGGCAGTCGCTGGATCAACGGTACAACAGCAATCAGGATCAGCCAGCCCATTACCGCATAGGAAACCACATAAAAGGTGCTCACCCCGTCATTAAAATCACCGGGTCGCATAAGGATCATGACCGTCCCCAGGATGGCCAGTCCCCATTCAATCCCGAATATCACCCAGCCGATGGGCCCGTGTAAAGTGAGCAGAGCGATGGGCGTGTAGGTCCCGGCAATCAGCAGATAGATAGCGATCCGGTCAAAGTTGAAAAACAGGTCCTTGGCTTTACCCATGGGAAGGATATGGGTCAGTGTGGAGGAGAAATAAAGCACGATCATAGATACTCCAAAAATGGAGGTGCTTACCACATACCAGATGGTTCCATGGAGGATCGAGAAATCAACCATCAATATCAAAGCGGCCACTGACAGCAGGGATCCCAAAAAATGAGAGGCCGCGTTAGCCAGCTCTTCACCACGGGAAAACTTCTGATTTTTTTCCATGAAAACAGGTTTTCCCAAAAGTAAGCAAGCCTGCTTAAAGAGTTGTTTTCAGCGGTCCCCCCATGCCTGTTTTCATCCCAAAATAAGTATATTTGTCTATACTCTACCAGAGAAGCCCTTTCAGCCCATGAATCGAATACTGGTTTTGTTCTGCATTGTATCCTGGCCATTCGGGAATCTCCATGGCCAGGATTACAGAACCGATAATGAACAGGCCACTACGTATTATGAACTTTCTCTTTCACTGCAGAAGGATTTTCCGGATAGCGCACTTTATTTTGCCAACCGGGCAGAATTGATTCTCCAGAGAAACGATCCGGAATCTCTTCTTCCCTTTATTTATAAGAGTAAAGGACAGATTTATGAACTAAAACTCCTTACCGAGCGCAGCCTGCTATATTACAGGAAGGCCTATGATGAGTTTATCAGGCTGGAGGATTTCGACCAGATAGGGGATTGTGCCCTGAAGATGGGAAACCTCTATTATGATATGGCCAATTTCAGTGAGGCGTATTTCTTCTACATGCAGAGCCTGAATGCTTATGAAAGGGAGAATGACCGGATGGGCATCGCCCAGATGGAGAACAATCTGGGTAATGTATCTCATGATATGCAACGATGGGATGAGGCGGAAAAGCACTATTTGAAAGCTTATAGCATTTACCGTAAAATCGGGCTTTCTGCGGAAGAGTATGGATCCTTAAGCAATTTAGGGATGATATTCTACGAACGGGAGCTTTACGATTCGGCTCTGTTCTATTTTCAGAAAGTGATGAATGAGCTTGATCCCGATTCTCTTGCCTCCTCCGTGGAGTATTATATCCTGTCGGGAGTATACAATAATTCGGCCCTGACTTACGATGAGCTGAACGAGAAGGAGCTGGCAATGGACTATTTCAGAAAGGCCCTGAATCTGGCCATCCGGGCAAACGATCAGAATACTGCGGGAACTGTATATGTGAACCTTGGATCCTTATATGGGGAGATTGGAGACCAGGCCTCTGCACTCCTGTATCTGCACCAGGCACTCAGAATAGCCCAGCAGCGTAAATTTCGCTCCCTGGAGCTGGAGGTATACGAGGAGCTGGCCAGGCTCCATGCGAAACCGGGTTCCTATGCATCTGCCTATAACTGGCAGTTAAGGTACGATACGCTCTACAAAGCGCTTTTTAATGAAGACCAGTCGGAGAAGATCATGCGTCTCAGGAGCAGATATGAACAGGAGATCAGCGAAAAAGAGATCCAGCAGCTGCAATCAGAATCACAGGTGCAAAAGATGCTGAATAAGCTATTCATTATATTCATTGTGATCATAGTCGCCCTGGCGATTTTCATTGCCATCAACCTCCGGTCCAAAAAACGAACCAACCAGATGCTGGCAGAACGAAACCTGCAATTCTCAAATGCCATACAAAAAATCAGTGAATCTGAAAACGAACTGCAGAATCTGAACAGATCCAAGGACCGCATTTTCTCAGTGGTGGCACACGATCTCAGGAATCCGGTGGCTGCCGTTACAGGATTCTCCGAACTTCTTTATGACAATTTTGAAGAGTTTACCAAAGAAACTCAAAAAGAGTATCTCCTTCAGATTCTTCAGGGAACCCAAAGGATTCAGAACCTGCTTGAAAATCTGCTGATCTGGGCCAGATCACAAATGAAAGCCCTTAAATATGAACCGGAAACCATTCATGTGGAAGGGCTGCTCCAGGAGTGTGTCAGAGAGCTTCAGGCTAACCTGGACCATAAAAAAGTAGATTGTCTGGTTAATATGGACAAGGCTTGTGTGGTTTTTGCCGATAAGGCCATGATCCGTACCGTGTTCAGGAACCTGATCATCAACGCCATTAAATTCAGTTTTCCCGGTGGGAAAATCCGGCTTAAATCGGAAGCTGCTCCGGAGGAATGTAAAATCCTGATTTCGGATGAAGGCATAGGAATTCAGCCTGAAATACAGGAGAAACTCTTTACTTCCAGTGAGGTGGTCTCTACACCGGGTACAACCGGCGAATCCGGATCAGGCTTGGGTCTTTTGATATGTAAGGAATTTCTGGAAAGAAACAAGGGCACGATCCGCGTTGAAAGTGAACCGGGCAATGGTTCCACATTCATTGTCAGTCTCCCGGCCAGAAACACCGATGATCCTATTTTAGCTTCTCCCTGAAGACTTTTTCAAATTTCTCCAGTTTAGGCGTGATAACCAGCCGGCAATATCCCTGATTGGGATTGTTTTCATAGTATTCCTGATGGTATGCCTCGGCACTGTAGAAGGCCTCAAACGGCTCCACCATGGTTACGATCGGACCGGTCCATATCCTCTCTGAATCTAGCTGCCGGATGACTTGCCTGGCAAGCCTTTCTTGCTCTTCGTTGTGATAGAGAACGATGGATCTGTACTGTGTGCCCACATCAGCCCCCTGCCGGTTCAGGGTGGTTGGATCGTGAGTCTTGAAGAAAATCTCCAGAAGTTCCAGGTAGGAGACAGTTTCCGGGTCGAAGGTAATCTGCACCACCTCTGCATGACCGGTACTGCCACTTGTAACCATTTTATAATCGGGATTCAGTACATTTCCACCTGAATACCCGGATTCCACGTGTTGAACTCCTTGTACACGTTCAAATATCGCTTCGACACACCAGAAGCATCCGCCACCTAAAGTCGCAATTTCGTAGTTTTTTTTCATATCAGAGTTTCCGAAAAGGGATATAATAAATAATAGACTGAAGCATGCAGACAAATAGTATTTTCTCATCCTGAGCTTTTTAAATATACATGATATATTAACCACATAGCGGTGTTTTTGTTTAATGGTGGAATTCATCGCAATTTCGTCGTAACTTTAGCTCATGCAGGAGGCTTTATACTACAAGCAACTGGATAATCAGGAGGTACAATGCCAGCTCTGCCCGCACAGATGCAAGATTGAACCTGGTCAGTATGGTAAATGCCGCACCCGGGTGAACCAGGGCGGAATCCTTTTTACCGAGAGTTACGGAATCCTCTCTGCCATCTCCTCAGATCCCATAGAGAAAAAACCTCTCTACCATTTTCAACCGGGACGTCATATTTTGTCTATCGGGAGTTTTGGCTGTAACCTGAACTGTGATTTCTGTCAGAATTGCGAAATTAGTCAGATTGATCAAAAGATATTTTCCCGGCATTCTTTCCAAAAGCCCGAAGACATGGTGAAAAAGGCCTTATTGCATCCGAATAATATTGGTCTGGCCTATACCTACAATGAACCCACCGTCTTTTATGAGTATATGATCCGGTGCGCGACACTGATCAAAGAGAACAATTTGAGCAATGTAATGGTTAGCAATGCTTATATAAATCCCGCCCCCCTGGAGGACCTGCTCCCCCTGATGGATGGCTTTAATATAGATCTTAAATCCTTCAGGAACCTTTTCTATAAAGAGCGTTCTGGAGCCAGTCTTCACCCTGTGCTTGAATCCATCAGAAGCATTGCCAGAAGCGGTAAACATTTGGAACTCACTTTCCTGATAATACCGGACCATAATGATGACAGGGAAGAGTGGAGAGATATGATCAAATGGATATCAGATTATTGCGGAAGGGAGACCATATTGCATGTCAGCAGGTACTATCCCAATTATCAGATGCATACCCCCCCCACTCCTCTCTCCACTATTCAAGAGTTCCTGGAGCATGCCAGAGAAATGATTGATTATGTGTACCCGGGAAATACACCGCAACTTGACAACCACACTTATTGTCCCTCATGCGGAAATCTTTTAATTGAAAGATTTCTGTATAAGGCCACTGTTAAGGGTATAGGACCGGGGGGATTTTGTACAGGCTGTAAAAAAGAAATTATTGGAGTCTTTAATAACGAAGCCAGATGAGAAGCCGAAATGCAGCAGTCGAGGGGAGGTTTTATCCCTCTTCCAAAAGCCGAATTTTTGACCAGATCATGGAGATTGAACAATCGGGCAGGTATCCGGAGCCTGATCTGTCGCCCAAAGGTGTGTACGGTGCCGTGTTGCCCCATGCAGGCCATCTCTATTCAGGTTACCAGACCATTCCGTTTTTTCAACTCATCAGAAGACATCGTTTATTCCCCGATACTTTTGTGATCGTACATCCGAATCACTCGGGTCATGGCGCCCCGCTCGCCATCGATGACTCGGCCCTCTGGTCCAATGCCGTCGGAGAGGTGCCCCTGGACAGGGAGTTTGCCGCTGCCATGGACCTGCCCTTTGATCAAAGAGCCCATGCCCTGGAACATTCGGCAGAAGTGATCATTCCTTTTATCCAGTATTTTCTGAACGACCATCCCTTTTCCATTGTTCCGGTTTGTATGCTGGATCAGGCGCATACAAAAGCGGCTCTTGTTGCAAAAAGAATCAGGCGGGGAGTGGCACAAACCGGAAGGAAAATCATGGTTCTGGCATCCTGTGACTTTTCACATTTTCTGTCCCCTTCCGAAGGATGGGAAAAGGATCAGTATATTCTGGACCGCATCATGGAACGAAATGCTCCCGGTGTTGAACGCACAGTCGCAGAGCAGCATGTATCTGTATGTGGTTATGGCCCCATTATGGCACTGATGGAGTATGCCGCTTCAGAATCTCCCGGCTATAAGATCGAGGTTCTGGCAAGAGGTCATTCCGGTGAGGTTTCCCCTTCCCCTGAAGTAGTGAGTTACATTTCTCTAATCGTCTATGCATGAGAATCACCAGAAAGGAGAAGCAGACCTTGCTCCACATAGCCTTCGATGCCATTTCTGTGAGGATCGATCCCATGAACCGGCCTGTCAGTTCCCCGCCAGATATAACAGATGTAATTGAAAGCAAATGCGGTGCATTTGTATCCGTGTATGTGGATCAGAATCTCAGGGGATGCATAGGAACCTTTTCTGAAGAGGCACCTCTGTATAAAAATGTCGAAAAAATGGCAGTTTCCGCGGCCAGTGAGGATTTAAGATTTACCAGCATTCATCCCGAAGAACTCCACCGGCTAGTCATAGAAATCAGTATCCTGACTCCGAGAAAGAGAATATACGATCCTTCCGAAATTGTTATCGGTAGGCATGGTATATATATGAAACATGGGTCCGGCAGAGGCACCTTGTTACCTCAGGTGGCCGCGAATCAGGAGTGGAGCACAGAGGATTTCCTGGGCAACTGTTCCAAATACAAGGCCGGCCTGGCTTGGGATGGATGGAAAAATGCGGAACTCTATACGTACGAGGCCATTGTATTCAGCTCAGAAACCCTTGCAGGAATCTGAACACGGAGCAAATCGTGGTTCTGTCTCAACAAGCAGCATGGTCGACCGCTTCAGGAGGCCTTCAAGGAGAACGACCGGGAAGAGATCAGGGCAGAGTTGGCGGTGAAGCTTGATTACATAAGGCTTGAATTGGATCACTATGATTTGGATATTAAAAATTAACCTCTATATTTGCTAACACAGAACTGTTACAGACTAGCACAAAATAGTCACTAACCCTAAAACTGAATCTGTGAAAGAGGATCCCGGTTCCGAAATGAGCCGGGATTTTCTTTTTATCACGATCATACTGGTATCCTGACTTTTACGCCTGCCATCTCCCAGGCGTACAAGATACACTTACTTAATTTGGCACTGATTTTGAATTACAAGCAGCAAAGATGTAAAACTTAAAACAGGGAAATCATGAAAACCAGAAACTATACCATCGGATTGCTGATCGCACTGGTTTTTGCCTCAACAAATATTCAGGCACAATCAGCACGTCGTTCCGCCCCTGAAGAAAGAAAAGAACGGGCCAAGGTTACAAAGACCTATACCAGGGAAAGCAGCTCCCAAAAAGCGAAAAGTACCCAAGCGGCTCAGAAAGTTCAGAACCCCCAGGTTCGTAAGCAGAATGCCCGACCGGCACAGCCGGCTCAGAAAGTACAGAACCCCCAGGTTCGTAAGCAGAATGCCCGGACTGTCGAGCCCGAACGAAATGTTCAAACCAATCGGGTTCGCAAACCTGTGAGTATGTCCACTTCGAACAATCCTCGCAGTACCTATCGCAGGCCCAATAACAAGATCACGACCGAGGCACGCTACAGTGCACCCGTGAAGTCCAGGATCTATGATAACAGGGCCTATTACGGAGGGAATTACTACCATTACGCCTACCCCAC
>JARGFM010000028.1 GCA_029210725.1 Bacteroidales bacterium
CCCTGGTTCCCCTCCCTGATCATACGAATTACATCGCTAACAATCTCCCTGTGATCAAAGGCCAGATCAGGCAGTTCGTTAAGTCCGAACCACCGGAGACCGGCGGCATCACTACCCGCTTTCGGATGACCCATCTTGCTGTTCCAGATCATAATAAATACCTGGGTGATGGTGCGCCCTCTGGGATCTCGCCCGGGTTTGTCATAGGTGTCGAAACGGATCAGTTCACCGGCCCTGATACCGGTTTCCTCCATCAGCTCCCTGCGCGCAGCCTCCTTCAGTGTTTCTTCCATCTCCATAAATCCCCCTGGCAGGGCCCACATTTGTCTGAAGGGCGGATCTTTGCGCTGAATAAGCAGGATTTCGGGCAGTTCTTCAAGCCTTAGAACGGCTATGTCGACAGTCAGAGAGGGTCTGGGATAATCGTATCTGTATGCTCCGGGCATTACTGTTCTAAGGTTTTTGCTTCAGATTCTTTTAATGACTCTGAGTTTATGGGTATATCTCTCTTTTATATGGCTGTATATGCCATGATGATCCAGAAGGTCGATGCTTACAGAATCTGAACAGTGAATAAGCCTGCCACCATCCAGTATCATTCCAACATGGATAATCTCACCCTCCTCATCATCAAAGAAAGCCAGGTCCCCTTCCTCCACTTCGTAAATAAAGTTGATGGTGGTTCCCAGTTCTGCCTGCTGCCGGCAGTGTCGCGGTAAATTCTTTCCCATCATCCTGCAAAGCATCTGCACCAGTCCCGGCCCGTCAAATCCGAAGCCCGACCTTCCCCCCGGAAGGGCGGGAAGGGAAACGATTCGCCTTCCGATCCCCTCCGGACTGAATTCTTCCCCGGCCCTGATAAGGCCTTCCCCGCTCATCAGTTCGAAATCATGGCCATACCAGGAAAGTGTATTCCCGTTTTCCCTGTTCCAAACGGCTCCTGCAGGCAGGATCCGTTGTTGGCCCTGGGTCAGGTCAAGGATGGTCGTGGATGGCAGTGAAGCCAGCCTGACTGCTCTCAGTTGCCCCTTTTCCTCCTCATCAGGGGCCTCTCTGAGTTCAACCCCCTGTTCCGCAACCCAACCCTCTGTTCCGTCAAATTCAGCTCTTATATGGAGCCACTTTGCGGCTTTCTCGCGGAGAGTGAACTCCTCACCGAACAGCAGCTGAGAAATCATCCTCGATCTGAGATCCGGCTCAGACATAATGGGTATATAGGCGTGAATGGTACTTCCTTTGATCATGATGTGTTTTTTCTGTAGAGGATGCAGTTTACAAGCTTTTGAACAAAAATACAAGGGAGAGGTTAAAAGTTGGATAAGATATTTTAAATTCACTTCATGAACTGGATCAAGAGTATAGTCAGATTCTGGAAAACCATTCAGATCGTCCTCATTTACCTCCTCAGTATTGTCCTTGTCTATTTCATGTTTCCCCGGGAAGGTAAGTTCCGGTACGAGTATACCAAGAATAAGCCCTGGATGCATGAAAACCTGGTGGCCCCGTTCGATTTCCCCGTTTACAAATCAGATCAGGTCCTGCAAAGGGAAATGGACAGCCTTCAGGCAAATTCCTTTCTGTATTTCATACACGATTCACTTGTTGGCAGGCAAATGATAACTGCTTTTAAAAGTGACTACGAAAGCATTGCCAGGAATATGGGCCTGGAGGAGAAGATGAATCCGGGCTGGGCGCAGATGGCCCTGGTGATTGCCAATGTGCTGGAGGAGACCTATGTACTTGGAATTATTGAGCCTCATCCGGTCCTGGAGGGCCAGGTGGTGGAAGAGACCTCGGTGATGGTGGTTAAAGACGGTCTGGCGGAGGAACATCGACTCACGGCCATGTTTACCGGGCGTACGGCCTATGAATACATAGCTTCAGAACTGGAAGCAGCCGGATCCTCATCCCTGGCAGTTCTGAGCAGGATGAATCTGAACGACTATCTGGAGCCCAATATTATTTATGATCCGGAGATGACCCTGAAAGTGCATCAGGCTGCCCTGGATGAAATGACTCTGTCGCAGGGAATGGTGCAGTCGGGTCAGTTAATCATTGCCAGGGGTGAGCTGGTCACCCAGTCTGATTTTTTGATTATTGAATCCCTTCGTAAGGAGTACGAATCCAATCCGAATGTAGGAAAAAACTACCTGGTTGTTTATGGAGGCCAGTTCCTGTTGATCAGCCTGGTCTTTCTGGCTCTTTTCTGGTTTACCTATTACTTCAGAAAGGATTTTTCTGTCAGCATGAATCAAAGCCTCTTTACACTGGGCATGATTGTGATTATGGTGGGGCTGACCCGTGCGGCCGCCACCCATGAGGCCGTAAGTATCTATGTGGTTCCTTTTGTACTGGTGCCCATTTTCCTGAAGACCTTCTTTGATATCCGCTATGCCCTCTTTGTGCATATGATCACCCTGTTACTGGCAGGCTTCTGGGTCCCGAACAGCTACCAGTTTATACTGATGAATTTTATGGCGGGACTGGTAGGCCTGTTTAGTCTGCGTTCGTATTACAAACGTGGAATCCTCTTCTATACGGCCATTTTTGTAATGGCAGCCTATGCCTCCATCTATATTATTCTTTCGCTGCTGCAGGAGGGCGATTTCAGCCAGATCAACTGGATCGATGTCTTATGGATAGCCGGCAATGGTCTTCTGATCCTGACTGTATATCCGCTGGTGTTCCTTTTTGAGCGTGTTTTCGGCTTTCTCTCCGATGCCACTCTCTTTGAAATGTCCGATACAAATCAGCCTCTGCTGCGCGCTTTGGCTGAAAAAGCACCAGGAACTTTTCAGCACAGCATGCAGGTGGCCAGTCTGTCCGAGGAAGCAGTTATGAAGGTCGGCGGGAATTCCCTGCTGGTGCGCACTGGTGCCCTTTATCACGATATAGGAAAAATGGAAAATCCCCGCTACTTCATAGAAAATCAGCACGAAGGAGCCAATCCGCATAATGAAATGGATGAGCGTACCAGTGCCAGGGTGATCATTGCCCATGTGCACAAAGGAGTGGAGATTGCCAAAAAGCATGGATTGAATGAGAAGATCATCGCGTTTATCACCTCTCATCATGGAACAGGTACGGTGCAGTTTTTTTACCGGACCTTCATAAATACCAACCCGGGTGAAGAAGTGGATATCAGCGAGTTTACCTATCCGGGGCCCAAACCTGCAAACAAGGAGCAGGCTATCCTGATGATGGCCGATTCGGTGGAAGCCGCTTCCAGGACCCTGAAAACCTATACCCGGGAATCCATATCTGAGCTGGTCGAAAATATTATCCGCCGTCAGGAGGAGGAGCAACAGTTTGATGACGCGGATATCACCTTTGCAGATATTACTGCCATCAAAGAGATTTTCAAGAACAGGCTCTCCAACATCTATCACTCCAGGATAGAGTATCCGGAATAATACGCCTGCCTGTTGGCAGTGTTTCTACTCGACCAGTTCGATAATTTCAGTATTGGGATAAGCGGAAGGGGCAAAGTTAAAGGTACTATCCTCAATGGTCCTGTCAATTCTTATCCCGGAGAGGATCATGGTGTAGAGAATGCCTTCCTTGTGTTTTAGCTGGATCACTTCCAGTTTCAGGGAATCCGGATGAATAAACATCTTTAACATGGAGTAGGGCCCCGACCGCTCCTTTGGATAGAGCTGTATTTCGACCAGCTCCCTGCCCTGCTGGGGGGTAACTCCCATGTACATATAGTTAAAGTCCTGTTCATAGGATTTGATGATTCTGATGGGCACTGCCTGGAGATAGCCCGGCTGGCCGGGATCCGGCACACTCACATAGACTTCTTCGTTGTCTGTGTTCTGGGAGAAGAGTTTATCACCGTTGTAATAAACAATATACTCATCAACGATGATCTTGTATTTCAGTCCTTTCATCCAGATCGTTCCTTCGCCCTCAGCAGAGGTCTCCTGCATCAGATCTTCCCGGATATAGTCCATCTTGAGCTCATAGCCAGTATTCAGATCGAACTGTCGGGATACAGCCTGCAGGTATTTGTCGGCCCTGCCGTCCTGCTGGCTGTAAATGGCTGAACCTATACCCGGGAGCAGTGCAAGAAGTATCAAATATCGGATTTGAATCATAAGGGGATCTCCTTTCAGGATAAGCTCTTCAAAATCTGTTCCAAACTGAATTCATCTTTTATCAGGACCTGCCTGGCCTTGCTTCCTTCAAAGGGGCCCAGGATGCCGGCTACCTCCAGTTGATCGACGATCCGGCCTGCCCTGTTATAACCCAGGGAGAGCTTTCTCTGGATCAGTGAGGTGGAACCCTGCTGGTTTTGAACCACCAGCCTGGCAGCCTCTTCAAATTTGTCATCTCTTTTATCCAGGTCCACTTCGGGAGCGCTGCCGCCCTCTTCATCCACAGGCTTAAGCATCAGGGCTGTGGGATAGCCCTTTTGTTGCCCGATAAAATCAGTTACATCTTCAATCTCGGGACCATCCACAAAGGCACATTGCAGACGGATGGGTTCACTCCCGCTGAGGAACAACATATCCCCCCTCCCGATCAGCTGATCGGCACCCGGACCGTCTAGGATGGTCCGGGAATCGATCCCCGAGGCAACCCGGAAAGCGATACGGGCCGGGAAATTTGCCTTAATTACCCCGGTTATAATATTGGTTGTGGGTCGCTGGGTGGCAATAATCAGGTGAATGCCGATGGCCCTGGCCAGCTGGGCCAGCCTGCTGATCGGATGCTCTATCTCCCTGCCTGCCGTCATGATCAGGTCTGCAAATTCATCGATAATGACCACAATAAAGGGCAGGTAACGATGCCCCTTGTTGGGGTTCAGTTTCCGGTTGATAAATTTGCTGTTATACTCTTTGATATTTCTGACCTGGGCCGTCTTCAGCAGGTTGTACCGGTCGTCCATCTCCCCGCAAAGGCTGTTCAGGGTATGTATCACCTGTTGCGTGTCGGTGATAATCGCTTCTTCAGATTCGGGGAGCATGGCCAGGTAATGGCGCTCGATCTTGCTGTAGAGAGAAAGCTCCACTTTCTTGGGATCGATCATGACAAACTTCAGCTGGGCCGGATGTTTCTTAAAGAGGAGAGAAGCGATGATAGCATTTAATCCCACAGATTTTCCCTGACCGGTTGCACCGGCAACCAGGAGGTGGGGCATTTTGGCCAGATCAAATACAAAGGTCTCGTTGGAGATGGTTTTTCCCAGAGCAATGGCCAGATCCATCTCGGCATCCTGGAATTTCCTGGAGGATAGGATCGACTTCATGGAGACGATTCGGGGGTTCTGGTTCGGAACCTCTATGCCAATGGTCCCTTTGCCGGGGATGGGAGCAATGATCCTGATCCCCAGTGCAGAAAGACTTAAAGCAATGTCGTCCTCCAGGTTTTTTATCTTGGATATCCGGATTCCCGGAGCCGGAACGATTTCATAAAGGGTTACCGTGGGTCCGATGGTGGCCTTTATCTTATCGATCTTGATATTGTAATTGCCGAGGGTCTCCACAATGCGATTCTTGTTGGATAACAGCTCTTCGTTGGTAACCGTTGTATCCCCCTGATCGTAATCCTTCATCAGGCTCAGAGGCGGATACCTGAATTTGGGCAGATCCAGGGTAGGATCATACTCTCCCAGGGCCCCTTCACCGGGATTGTAATCATCCGGGTTGGGGCCTGAAAAATCCTCGATGGTCATCTCCACATCCTCCTTTCCGGAAGGTTCCTGATCTGTTTCAGTCAGGGTTTCTTCTTCCTGTATTTCTCTTCCGGCGGTGAGCTCTTCCCCGCTCAATTCAGTTACCTCCGGTTCAGCGCTGAACTCTGAATCTTCAGGAGTTTCTCCCGGAGGGACCAGGGGATAAGAGCGCATCCTGATCCAGTCCAGGAAGGAGGTGGAAAAAAGAATCATGGCCGTATAGCAAATAATCAGCAGGAAGACAGTACCCACAGTGCCGATGCTGGCCATGAGCCACCTGCTCAGGAAATAACCGTGCTGACCTCCGGGACCACTGCCCAGGGCGCCACCGGCATCTCCAAACAGCAGACCCAGGGTAAGCGAAAGTAAGATTATCAGGATAAGGCTGTTCCTGACTGCCTTCCCTGCCTGTACCAGCCGTATCCGGTAAAGGGCCAGGGACCAGAAAACCAGGATGGCAGGAAATAAGAAACTGGCAATTCCAAACCATTTATTAATGAGCAGGTTTGAAAGCCAAGCTCCCAGTTTTCCACCTGAATTTTCAACTTTGACCTCGGGTCCGGAGAATACTTTTTCCCATTCAAAATCCTGGTCTGTTTTCCAGTTGATCAGGTAAGAGATAAGTGCAAGGACCATAAACAGTGCGACCAGCAGGAACAGGATTCCCATGGCATATCGAAAGCGGTCGTCTTTAAAAAAGGCCACCAACGAACGCAGGAAACTGATTACTGGTTTTTTTCTCTTCTTCTTTTTTCTGGCCATTCTCCCCCGTTTGGTAAATATGATTAACGCTGATTACAACTTACTAAAGTACTAATAACGCAAGCGTACGGGCTATTCTTTTGTAAACAGCCTGTTAATAATTTCCTCCATGAAAGTACGGCTTACCGCTTCGTATTCATCAGGGATCGTAAAGCTGTCAGAATCAATTAAACGGACTTCATATTTCTCACTGGTCAGGTGCATTTTCAGGTAACTGAGCTGAATCCTGAAATCTGAAAGTGGGTAATCAATAAAACCATAAGGGGTGCTGAGATTGGGTTGTCGCACTTTGAAATCGCTGGTATAGTAGATATTGAATTTCTCCACCCCGGTATCCACCTCCATCTGCTCCGAACTAAGCCCTCCGATGACCGTTTGCTTGCCCGTGCTCCGGTAGGAGATCCGGGGAGGCGCCACAATTCCGGCCGGAAGTTCCCTCTTTTCGCCCCTGTAATAGACCTTTTTCCCAAACAGGTTCAAGAGAGTGGTGACCCTCTTTCGTTTCTGGTCGGCAATCTGAATCAGCGAAAAATGGTTGAAAAAACCCTCGATTTTCGTGAGCACATAGGAATCGGTATACCACGAACCCATCCTGGCTGGTAAGATGCGGGTAGGCACATCTCCTGCCATTGGTTCCAGATAAATGATGCGGTACTGAATATAATGTGCTTCCACGGTTTCAGGCAGGGTGCTGTTGCGGCAGCTGTAAGATAGTGGTATAGTCAGAATCAGAAGGGTGAACAGAAGTTTTCGCGACACGCTGAATGGAATAAATTTTCACCAAACCTACATATAGTTTTTTATGATTACAAAACCAGTCGGCACAAACATGAAAGCCTGTGGATGCAAACCTGAAAAAAAATCAGGACCTGATATGTTTAAGAAACTATTTTTCCTGGAAGATGAAGGTTGGGGATTGCTTAGCTTTGTTTTTCTACTAATCTAATCTCTTATGAACAGGCTAGCAGTTGTTGCACTCGGGGGTAATGCGCTTCTTCGCGACAATCAGTTGGGTGCTATTGATGAACAGGAACAGAATACCACCGATACCCTGGAGAATCTCCTCTTTTTGATCCGGGAGGGATATGACCTGGTCATTACCCATGGAAACGGTCCCCAGGTGGGGAACATACTGATGAGAAACGATGCCGGAGAGGAGAACTATGGTATTCCGCAGATGCCGCTGGATATCTGTGTGGCTGATTCTCAGGGAGGTATCGGGTATATGATCGAACGGATGCTCAGGAATATCCTGCATAAGAACGGGATCAACAGGGAGGTGGTCACCCTGGTAACCATGGTCCTGGTGGAGGAGAACGACCCCTCCTTCCTCATACCATCCAAACGTGTGGGTAAAACCTACAGTAAGGAGGAAGCCGATAAAATTGCGGCGGAAAAGTCCTGGGTTTTTAAGGAAGAAAATAAACGTGAGGGAGGTTATCGAAGGGTGGTGCCTTCTCCTGATCCTGTGGGGATTATCAATGAAAAGGTGATTGAAAAACTGGCCCGCCAGGGATCCATTGTTGTGGCCACCGGGGGAGGGGGCGTTCCTGTTTACCGGGATGAAGAAGGGCGGCTGCGCCCATCCGAGGCGGTTATTGATAAGGATCTGGCATCTGCCCTTCTGGGGGCCAGGATAGGAGCCAATGAGTTTTATATCCTTACGGATGTGCCTTTTGTCTATATCAACTACGGGACACCCCAACAAGAGGTGAAGGAGTTCCTGGATCACAGGGATACCCTGTCTTATCTGGAGCAGGGGATGTTTGGTGAGGGTGATATGGCTCCAAAAATAAGAGCCTGCCTTGAGTTTATTGAAAAGGGGGGAGATAAGAGTGTGATTACAGAAGCTTTCAAGCTGGAGGACCAGAATTTCGGGACAAAAATCACCATGAACTACGACAAATAACAATTTCTATTAATTTTATCCCTTCAATTAAAGCAAACTTACTTATTATGGCATTTAACCTGCGCAACAGACATTTTCTGACCTTGCTGGATTTTACCCCGCAGGAAATTCATTTCTTGCTGGATCTGGCATTTTCTCTAAAAAAGGCCAAGTACAGCGGAACCGAAGTTCCTACTTTAAAAGGGAAGAATATTGCTTTGATTTTTGAAAAAAGTTCCACACGCACCAGGTGTGCTTTTGAGGTGGCGGCGCTTGACCAGGGGGCAGGAGTAACTTATCTGGGACCTTCGGGATCACAGATAGGCTATAAGGAATCGATGAAAGATACTGCCAGGGTGCTGGGACGTATGTATGACGGGATCGAATACCGGGGATTCGGACAGAAAGTGGTGGAGGAGCTGGCGGAGTATGCAGGTGTTCCGGTGTGGAACGGACTTACGAATGAGTTTCATCCCACCCAGATCCTGGCCGATTTCATGACCATGATGGAACATTCCAAAAAGCCTCTCCATGAAATCAAATTCTGTTACCTGGGTGATGCCAGGAACAACATGGGAAACTCACTCATGGTAGGGGCTGCAAAAGTAGGGATGGATTTCAGGGCAGCGGCCCCTCCTTCAGTACAGCCAGACGATGCACTGTTAAGTAAGTGCCGGGCCATTGCAGCTCAGACAGGGGGAAAGATTACCATTACAGAGGATGTAAAAAAAGCAGTGAAAGATGCAGACTTTCTGTATACCGATGTCTGGGTATCCATGGGAGAGCCGGATGAGGTGTGGGGCGAGCGGATCAGGCTGCTCAGGCCTTACCAGGTGAATATGGAGGTGATCAGGGCCTGCGGCAATCCCGGTGTAAAGTTTCTTCATTGCCTGCCTGCCTTTCATAACAGGGAGACCAAGCTGGGAGAGGATATATTTCAGAAATTCGGACTGGAAGCCATGGAGGTGACCGATGAGGTGTTTGAATCGGAATATTCCATTGTTTTCGATGAGGCCGAAAACAGGATGCATACTATAAAAGCGATTCTTGTCGCTACCCTGGGTGCTTAAAAGAATATAAACCGGATATAAAAGAACAGGATGGTTCCACAAACCATCAGTTTAAGACCCACCCCCAGCAGAAAACCCATGAACGAGCCCCAGGCGGCCCTGAGGGCCTCCTTCTCTTTCTTCCCGGTGGAGATCTCCCCGATGTAAGCACCCAGGAAAGGTCCGATAATAATGCCCGGCGGACCAAAGAAAAGCCCCACAACCACCCCGATGGTTGCTCCCCAGACTCCCCGTTTGGAGCCCCCGTATTTCTTCGTACCCATGATGGGGACCACATAGTCAAGGACCGTGACCAGGATCACAAAGAAGAGAAGGATCCATAGGGTGTTTTCATAGGCCGCTCCATGGTCATGGATGTAATCGGTCCATTTTAACAGCAGCAAACCGGCCCAGCTTATCGGAGGGCCGGGGATCACGGGCAAAACTGATCCAAGAAAACCTGTCAAAACGAGTGCTGTTCCCAGGACAGCCAGGGTAAGATCCATAAGTTCTAGTTTGAAATTCCAATGATATCGTCAAAAGCGGCATAGAGCACGCAGAATGAGAATGGTATGGTTAGCAGTAATCCCACCCCCAGGGCCATCATGCCAAGAAGGTTGATACCCGCCAGAATCAGGAAAAGCAAGAGTATCTGTCCGAAATTCCCTGAAATGCATTGCCTGCTTAAACGCATGGCCTCAGAGGGATCCTTGTGATAGAACCAGACAATGAGTGGAGAAAATGCATAGGATACCAGGAAATATAATCCGGGCAGAATGAACAGGAGGAGGCCCAGGAGTACGGACAGGAAAATGAACAGGTTCAGTTTTATCAGGCTGCCGGCTTTGTCAAAACCTCTGAAAAAATCTGAAATTTCAATTCGCTGCCCCTTTTTTGCCAGCTGCGCCAGATGAAAGTAAGAGGCTATGGCCGGACCTCCCAGGATCAAACCGCTTACTGGATTGGAGAAGATGATTGCACCCAGAACAGAGAAGACGATAAATTCAGAAGGAGCTTTGCGCAAGATGTTGAATCCCACCTGCAGGGTGCTTTCAATGGATAGGCTGAAGCCAGCAGAAGTTGCTTTGACCTGGTCCTCTATGTTAAATTCCACCTCCATTGCTAATCTTTGCCCCAAATTAACAAAAAATCGTACATTTATTACAAAGCAGGGAAGAGATGGAAGAGCACGAGAACCTGTATGAGAAGATTAAAGAGATACTGGGAGAGAGCCCGGGAACCCTCAAGGTTCTCGAACAGAAGATCGATATGGATCTTCAAATGGAGTATTATGAATGCTCTATGAGGGTCAGGCAGGAAACGGACAGGAAGTGGGCTCTGGATCATATGCACTACCTTTCTGAACCGGGTCATTCTGAAGAAGTGAAAAAGGAGATACTGGCTCGTCTGGCAAGTGTTGAACATGTGGAGTGCTACCGGGCTATAGAAGCCTTTCTCAAAGACGCAGAGGAGCCTCTTCGTTCCTGGGCCGTTCTGGCCCTCAATGAGAGTGCCATGCTTCTGGAAAGCAAGATACTGGACGAGAATCAGGTATTTATTTCCACCGGCCTTGGAGGCAAGGAAGAAAAACTGCGCTATTTCGTGGTATTGATGTCCAGGACCAGGGTGGAACTGAGCAAGGCGCAGCAGATGGTTATAAAAAATGAGTTTGATTATATCCTGAAAAAATTCGACGCGGTATTGGAAGAATCAAATTTTTCCGGGTATCTGGCTACCATGCTGCTCTTATTGCCCATGAACCATTCCCTGAAATCAGTTTTCAAGGAGGCCATTGATGAATGCAACAGGTATGGCAATTTCCTGAACGAAGACTTTATTGTGACCAATGTAAGGATTCTCTCTTTCGGAGAGATTGAGGACTTTCTGGAGCGCAGGAACAGGCAGGATTAGGCGTGTTCCTCGCCAAGATCTTCAAATTCCACGTTGGTGAAATCCTTCTCCTTATCCACCTCTTCCGATTCAGGTTCTTCGTTCACTTGCTCCAACACTCCGTCTTCTTCCAGTTCGATAGGCTGGGGATTGGCTTCGCGGATAAACGCAATGATCTCGTTCAGGCTATCAGCAAATTTGTCAAAATCCTCTTTGTAGAGAAATAATTTGTGTTTCTCATAGAAAAACTTTCCGTCGCGGTTAAATCTTTTTTTACTCTCGGTAATCGTCAGGTAGTAGTCGTTTCTCCGGGTTGCTTTTACATCAAAAAAGTAGGTCCTTTTCCCGGCCCTAACGGCCTTTGAATGGATCTCTTCCCGTCCTGCTCCATCTGTGCCATACTCATCAGATTTAACATTTCCTTCATCAATCATTAGGTAAGATTTGGTTAGGGTTTACTTAGTTCATTTTCAAAAGTGTAAAATATTTTAAACATATTCAAATTTTGCTACAATTTAGCTTCATGCGAAACTTGCTGTTGAACAGATGTATTATAGAAAAAAAATTAGTGTAAATTTGCAGCGTTAATGAAAATGGTTTACGGTTCTTTTACAAATGATCAGCAGGAGACAATTACGTATTAAAGCACTGCAATCTCTCTATGCATATTACACCACTGGCAGAGAGGACATGAATCGCTCGGAAAAAGAGCTTCATTTAAATATTGGAAAAGCCTTTGAGCTCTATCATTACTTGCTTTTGCTGATGATCGATGTGACGCTTTATGCGGAATCCAGAATCGAGATAGCCAGGAAAAAGCGTATTCCCACTCATGAAGATCTCCATCCGAATACCCGGTTTATTAATAACCGGCTGCTGAACCAGCTCAGAAATAATGAACAGTTACTCAGGTTTGTCGGGCAGCATAAGCTCAACTGGGTCAACCATCCGGAATTGATCAGGGAGGTTTATACCCGCCTGGTCGAAAGTGAAGAGTATAGGGCCTATATGAATGCGGAGGAAAATGCTTACGCAGAGGATAAACGACTGATCACCTATATCTACACCCATATTATCTTCTCCAGTGAACGCCTGGATTCCATCATGGAGGAGCAGAGCATCTACTGGAACGATGACCTGGAGTTTATAACCAGTATGATAGTGAAGACCTTTAAAAAGTTTAAGGAAGAAGACGGACCGGAAAAATTGTTAATGGACCTCTATAAGAACCAGGAGGATAAAGACTATGTGGTGAAATTGTTCAGGCAGACAATTCTTCACCGGGACGAGTATGTGGAGTATATCAAAGAGAATACCAGGAACTGGGACCTGGAGCGCATTGCTTTCATGGATATCCTGATTATGCAGATTGCCATTGCAGAACTTATTGCTTTTCCCTCCATTCCTACCAAGGTTACACTGAATGAATATCTGGAAATCTCCAAATTCTACAGTACGAGTAAAAGCAATATATTTATTAACGGGGTGCTGGACAAGGTGGTGATGCAGCTGAAAGAAGAGAAGAAAATTAAAAAAACAGGGAGGGGACTGATCGGTGAGTATGATTAAGAGAATCTATCTGGTCCCGGGCGGCTTGTTTTTGGTGCTTATCCTAGGGCTGTTATCCTGCGGTGGACAAAATGGCAGTCAAAACCAGACTTTCAACTCCGAAGAAGAGACTGGACAAATTGCAACAGGCCAGGCTCTTATGCTTTTTGACACCCTGATTCATGATTTTGGAACAATCATTGAAGGTGAAAAGGTGGTTTGTTACTTCGACTTCAGGAACGGAGGAGAGGAGGATTTGCTGATCACATCGGTGGAAGCCACCTGTGGATGCACCACGCCGGATTGGAAGCGGGAACCTCTGGGACCTGGTAGCAGAGCGAGTCTTTCCGTAATCTTTGATGCCTCGGGCCGAAGCGGGATACAACGAAAGCTTATTACGGTGAGGTCTAATGCAAGTAACGGTGAGGTTCGCCTGACCATACGTGCTGTTGTAAAAACTATTGTTTAATTAAATAAATTTAAAAAGGATGAGTTTCTTATTTCAGATTTTAGCCGCACCTGCCGGAGGACCCGGAGGTGCTGCAGGCATGCAGTCATTGATTTTCCTGTTGCTGATCATTGTAGTTTTCTATTTTTTTATGATTCGCCCCCAGGTGAAAAAACAAAAGGAGGCTACCAATTTCAGGAATTCACTCAAGAAAGGCGATAAGGTGACCACAACCGGTGGTATATACGGGAAGATCAATGATGTTAAGGAGCGTACAGTAACATTGGAGATTGCTGATAACGTGCTTATTAAGGTTGATAAAACTGCGGTCACGGCCGAACCCGCAGAACAGAGCACAGCCAGGAAATAAACAATCAGCTTTGGAAAACGGTTTCCTCCAGAAATGGCCCAGGGTCCGGGAAGGCCAGAAACTCCAGTTTCGAAAACGAATTCTGTTGTTTTCTGTGTTCCTTTTGATTTCGGCAGCTATCTGGTTGCTCAATGCATTGAGCAAAAACTATACTTCCGTCATTGAGTATCCCCTGGTCTACACAGATTTTCCTGAAGATAAGGTTAAGGTGGGTGAAATGCCCGGCCACCTTCAGCTTCAGATTAATGCCCATGGTTATGCCCTTTTGCGCTATAAAATGTTTCGGAAACCGGTTCCTATCAGTTTTAAAGTATCTGCCTTCAATCTGAACAGGAGACAGGACAGCAGCAGTGCCTATATTCTGACCCGTTATCTGAGAGACGAGATTGCCAGACAGCTGCCTGCAGAATTGCAATTGCTGGGGATCCAGCCGGATACTTTACATTTCAGATTTGCTGAAAGCGTGACACGCATGGTGAAGATTCGGCCCGATTTTACCTATACAATCGAGAAGCAATTTACCATCAAGGATGAGATTTTTCTCAGTCCTGATTCCGTCGAAGTTACAGGTCCCGATCTGTTCCTGGATACTCTTTCTTATGTATACACTGATCGATATGACCTGGGAGTACTTACGCGAAATTTCAGCGACAAGGTGCGCCTGAAAAAGCAGCCCGATCTGAAATACAATATTTCCCGGGTGAACTGTTCCATCGAACTGGAGAGGTTTACAGAATTGCAGGTTACGGTTCCCATCGAAGTGCTTAACCTTCCTGACAGTATTCTCCTTCAGACTTTTCCTTCAAATGTGAAACTCAACTGCAAGGTGGGTTTAAGCAAATATGACAGGATTGAAAGCTATCCTTTCAGGGCAGTGGTGGATTACGAAAAGATTGATGAGCGGCTTACAAGCCTGAGTGTTACCATTCAGAATCTGCCCAATTACCTTCTCGGGTATGAGTATTATCCCAGGACTGTTGAATACCTGAAGTTTAGAAAGTGATGTTCATAGTTGGTATAACAGGAGGGATAGGTAGTGGTAAAAGCCTGGTTTGTAGTATTTTGAATAAATTTGGGGTGCCGGTGTACAGTGCTGATGCTGAAGCCAGAAGATTGATGAATACCGACAGCAACATTCGTAGTGCCATTTTGCAAATCTTTGGAGAGAGAGCCTATTCGGGGGCTGGTTTAAACAGGGAGTATCTGGCTGAAACGGTTTTTGGAGATGCGGATAAGCTTTCCAGGCTTAATGAACTGGTTCATCCGGCAGTGGGTGATGACTTTATCCGCTGGGCGGACATGCAAAAGGAAGCTCCTTATGTGATCGAAGAGGCAGCCATCCTTTATGAAAGCGGCGCTTACGAGAAGATGCATCTTACGGTTCTGATTTACGCACCCCGGGAGCTTAGAATCAAAAGGGTTATGGAACGCGACCAGGTGGGACGGAAGGATGTTTTGAAGCGAATGGGCCATCAGCTCAGTGAAGAAGAGAAAATGAATATGGCTGATCACATCATCCATAATGATGGAACGCAGATGCTTCTTCCCCAGGTGACAGAATTGCATCAAACGATTTTAAACAGCATAGATTAAGTTATGGCAAAATTTGGAAAATGGGTTGGACTTGGACTGGGGTGGGCCCTGGGTGGTCCTATTGGCGGCATTCTGGGTCTGGCAGTGGGTTCAATTTTTGATACCGGAACCAGTGCCGAGCCAGGCCAGGCCAGGCGTCCCGGGTCCCAGACCCTGCGTGGAGATTATGCGGCTTCTCTCCTGGTTCTTATTGCTGCTGTTATGAAAGCGGATGGCCGGGTGATGAAGAGTGAACTGGATTATGTGAAACGCTATTTCGTCACCCGTTTCGGCAGCGATACAGCCAACGAAGCCGTAGTGATGCTAAGAGATATTCTGAAGCAGGAAATACCCCTGAGGGATGTGACCAACCAGCTTTCGCAACGCCTCGACTATTCCTATCGCCTGGAGATGGTCCACTTCCTGTTTGGAATAGCCTCGGCCGACAGTTCTGTAAGTGATGACGAAAACCGGGTGATTCAGAAGATATCCGGCTACATGAGTATCACTGATTCTGATTTTCAGAGCATACGTGCCATGTTTGTGAGCCAGACCGATGCCGCCTATAAAATCCTGGAGATCGAACCTACAACCAGCGACGAAGAGGTAAAAAAAGCATACCGGAGGATGGCCATGAAGTATCACCCCGATAAGGTGAGCCATCTTGGGGAGGACTTTAAGAAGGTGGCCCATGAAAAATTCAGGAAGGTACAGGGGGCATACGACAAGATAAAGAAAGAGCGTGGTTTGAAATAGAAGTTTTATATTTGCATCACTTTAATCTGAGGTATGAAGACGATTCAACTAAAAGACATACTTTCCATTTCCGGAAAGAGCGGACTGTATAAATTTATTGCACAGGCCCGTAACGGGATTGTGGTAGAATCCCTGGAGGAGCAAAAGAGGCACGTGGCACCAGCCACTGCAGGGGTGAGTTCATTGGTGGATATCGCCATTTTTACCACTGATGAAGAGCTTCCCCTGGCAGATATTTTTTATCTGATCCATGAGAAAGCCGAAGGGAAACAGACCCTTTCTCATAAAGCTCCTGTGGATGAATTGAAAAAACTGTTTAAAGAGATTGTTCCGGACTACGATGAAAGCCGGGTATATGCTTCCGATATCAAGAAGGTGTTCCAATGGTATAACCAGCTGAATAAGAATGGGATGCTCGAGGTAATCGATAAGGAGGAAGAAGAGCAGGAAGCTGGCGGGCAGGAACAAGCGGACGGTCAGTCTGAAAAAACGGAGGACTCCTCTAAGTAGATTTGGCTTCCTGCCAGAGCTCTTCCATCTCTTCAAGAGTCATCTCCTTCAAAGACCGGTTCATTTCCCGGGCTTTTTTTTCCAGGAACTTGAATCTGCGGATGAATTTTTTATTGCTTCGTTCCAGGGCTGTTTCCGGTTCAATATCATAGAGCCGGGCCGCATTGACCAGGGAGAACAAAAGGTCTCCAATTTCTTCTTCCATCTTCTTTTGTTCCTGACCCTTATTCAGTTCGTATTTCACTTCCTGAATCTCTTCGTTTACCTTGTCCCAAACCTGTTCTCTCAATTCCCAGTCGAAACCTACTGCCCTTGCCTTATCCTGTATCCGGTGTGCTTTGATCATGGCTGGCAGTGATACGGGAACGCCCGCAAGCACACTTCGGTTTCCTTCTTTCATTTTAAGTTCTTCCCAGTTTTCCAGAACCTCAACCGCGTCTTTCACTTTCCTCTCACCGAATACATGGGGATGCCTGAAGATCAGCTTTTCACATATGCCATTCAAGACATCAGCCACATCGAAGGCCCCTTTTTCCGCGCCGATCCTGGAATAAAATACGATATGCAGCATCAGATCGCCCAGCTCCTTTCGGATCTCCTTCAGGTCCTGCTCCATAATGGCATCTGCCAGTTCATAGGTCTCTTCGATCGTCAGGTTCCTGAGGCTCTCCAGAGTCTGTTCCCGGTCCCACGGACACTTCTCCCTTAATTCGTCCATAACCAGAAGAAGACGTTCAAAGGCCTTTAACTTCTCATCCATACTATGCATACTATCCTTCTTTGAATTCAACCCTGATTGTTGAGTTTGTATTTAGTTTCAGCAAACCTGCGGCATTTCCGTTCCTGATGGCGATCTCCAGCAATCCGGCGGAATTAAATATGGCCAGCAGTTCGCCCGGATCCGTCTCATTATACCGCTGATTGATCCGGTAAATCACATAGTGCTTGCTCTGCACATAAATCTCAAATTTCTTTCCCTCTCCAATCCTTGTAAACAGGTCCCTGGAGATATTTGTGATGGCATTCTGGTAGGAGTCTATATAGATGACGCTTCCGATGATGGTTTTGTCTTCAATGGTTGCCCTCAGGGGAGTCTGCCGGTTATAATCTTTAAACGGCGGACCCAGTTCGGAAAGAGAAGTGCCTCCGGCCAGTTTGCAGGCGGCCCGTGCAAAAACAGTCAGGCTTATAAAAGTATCCGGATTATCTGCGAAATCATGAGTTAAGCTGATCACCTCCTCCGGATCGTTTCCTCCCAGGAGCCCCAGGATGCCATTATCGGCGCAGAGGAAGAAGTGCTGGTCTTTTCTTGCCGCCAGCAGCTCTCCGCCCGGCTCCGGCTCTGAGTTAACCGCTATGATGTGAATGGAATGGTCCGGGAAGTATGGATAACTGTTCCTTACAACAAAGGCGGCCTGGGAACTATTGAAGGATTTTATACGGTGATTGATGTCAATGATCTGAAGCTCCGGACAGGCCGACAGAAGTTTTCCCTTTAGAGATGCCACATAGTAATCGTTATCGTTCCAATCGGACGTCAGCGTGATAATGTGCATGGGTTTGTGACAGGGATTTTCTTATTGGAATGTTGGAAAAAACAACTTAATTTGCACATCCAAAAATAGGGATAATAATTTAATTTATGGCGGAAAAACTGATCAATTTGGAGGGTGTCGATCCCGTTGATTTCTATGGTGTGAACAACGTCCGCTTTAACAAATTCATTGAACTTTTTCCCGATTTAAAGATAGTTTCCAGGGGCAACGAGATCCGTATATCAGGCAAGAAAGAGCGGCTGGTCGATTTTGAGGAGAAGGTAGATCTGTTTTTACGATACCTGAGAAAATTCCAGAACCTCACTTTGCCAGACCTGGACGACCTTCTGAAGGGACCCTCCGATCATATTATGGATGCTCCCGGACGGGAAGGGGAGGTGTTGCTGTACGGTGAGAGCGGACGTAAGATCAGGGCATTAACGGTCAATCAGAAGCGCCTGGTTGATGAAGGGATGCTGAATGACCTGCTGATAGCAGTAGGGCCTGCCGGAACGGGAAAGACCTACACGGCCATTGCCATGGCCGTAAAAGCTTTGAAAGAGAGGGAGGTCAAACGGATTATACTCACCCGTCCGGCGGTGGAGGCCGGAGAAAAGCTGGGCTTTCTTCCGGGCGACTTTAAGGAGAAGCTGGACCCCTACCTCCAGCCTCTCTTTGATGCTCTGAGGGATATGATCCAGCCCAGGAAGCTGATTCAGTTTATGGAGGACGGTACCATACAGATAGCTCCTCTGGCATACATGAGAGGGCGTACCCTGGATGAGGCCTTCGTGATCCTGGACGAGGCGCAGAATGCCACATCCAGCCAGTTTAAGATGTTTCTGACCAGGATGGGACCCCATGCCCGCTTCATTGTTACCGGCGATGATTCCCAGGTAGATCTTTCCCGCAGGGAGGATTCCGGGCTGGTGCAGGCTATCCGGATCCTGGACGGGATCCAGGGAATATCCATCATTCGCTTTGATGACCGGGATATTCTCAGGCACCGCCTGGTTAAATCTATCGTAAAAGCCTATAACAATTCTTAGCAACCGGCTCGGGCTGCCGGCCAGTTGAAGAAAAAACTTAACTTTAAACAAAATAGATACAGTTATGGCCAATGCATTAAAGAGAACATCGTTCAGCCTGGCAGGGCAAAAGAGCCTGTATACGGGAAAGGTCCGTGATGTCTATAACATCAATGATGATTACCTGGTGATGGTGGTCTCTGACCGGATTTCGGCATTTGATGTGGTGCTTCCCAGGGGGATTCCCTATAAAGGACAGGTGCTTAATCAGATAGCCTCAAAATTCCTGGATGCGACTTCAGATATCGTACCCAACTGGAAGATCGATTCACCGGATCCCAATGTGACCGTTGGCCATATGGCGGAGCCCTTCAGGGTGGAGATGGTGATCCGTGGCTATGTGACCGGCCATGCATGGAGAGAGTACCGCGAGGGGAAAAGATTGTTATGTGGAGTTCCCATGGCCGAAGGCTTAAGGGAGCATGACCGTTTCCCCGAAGCGATTATTACTCCCACCACCAAGGCCGAGGAAGGTCATGATGAGGATATTACCAGGGAGGAGATTCTGGCCAGCGGACTGGTATCTGAACAGGATTATATTCAGCTGGAGGACTTCACCAGGGCCCTTTTTCAACGTGGTACGGAGATGGCCGCCGAAATGGGGCTGATTCTGGTGGATACGAAATATGAGTTTGGCAAAAAAGACGGAAAGATCATTCTGATCGATGAGATTCATACGCCCGATTCTTCCCGGTATTTCTATACGGACGGGTATGAGGAGCGCCAGGCCAGGGGGGAGCAGCAGAAACAGCTATCCAAGGAATTTGTGAGGCAGTGGCTTATCAGCAACGGGTTTCAGGGCAAAGAGGGTCAGCAGGTACCTTCCATGCCTGATGCCTTTGTGGAGGAGGTTTCGGAACGTTATATAGAGCTTTTCGAGAGCATTACCGGGGAGAAATTTGTGAAAGCAGATACCAGCCATATTGAAGAGCGCATCCTAAAGAATATCAATGAGTTTATATCCAAATAGAAGCTTTCTGTCTCTATTCCTGGGGATGCTCTTTTTCCAGGCGCTTCTTGTGGCTCAGGAGCCTGTCAGCGTCGGGATAAGCAATAATAAGGTGATCCTGGAGGGAACGGTCTATTACATTCACATGGTGAAGCCGGGCGAAACACTTTATGCCATCTCCAGGGCCTATCATGTTTCTCAGAAGGAGATTGCCATAGAAAACCCCGGGGTTATTTCAGGATTGAGGATCGGGCAGTCGCTTAAGATACCGGTTGAATCAAAGCTTCAGGATGAGATTGATACTTCGGAGTTGCCCGATCCGGCAGGGTCAGGAAACATTCACCTGGTTCAGCCGGGAGAGACCCTCTATGGAATCGCCCGGAAATATGACCTGGAAGAGGAAGATATTTTGGAGGCCAACGAAGGAGTTTCGCCTGAAAACCTGCAACCCGGACAGCGCCTGAGGATTCCCGAGAAAGCTGGCCTTGAGGAGGAACATGCTTATAACGAGGAAGGGCTGATATATCATACGGTGAAAAGGAAAGAAACCTTATACTCTATTGCCGGATACTATCAGGTGACCATGGAGGAAATCAAGGCTGTCAATCCGGAACTGGGTTGGGGAGGGCCTAAAGCTGGACAGAAGATCCGGATCCCGGCACCCCGGCTCACGGATCAGCAGGAGCTAAGAGATGAGCTTTCCGATGAGGAGCAAGCTCCTTATTATGAAGAAGATAAGACGGAATATTATAATTACAGCGAACTTGAGGACAGGCATGACAATATCCGTCGCACCTATCGGGTGGCTTTCTTTGTTCCTTTTGATTTCAGGGAGAAGGAACCCCTGGATTCACTTTTAAAGGATGTGATCTCCGAGAACCGGAAAAACCGGATAATCGAACGTTATATGATGGAGGAGAGAGAGCCACAGTCGGAGCCATTCATGGAATTTTTTATGGGATCGCTGATGGCGATCGATTCCATGAAGCAGACCGGAATGAAACTGGAGGTGCGCTATTATGATACCCGTAGAAGCATGGATAGAACCCGTTCCATTCTGAGGGATGAAAGTCTGGAGGATTTCGACCTTTTTTTGGGGCCCTTCCACGCCTACAACCTGGAAATTGTTGCGGAATTTGCAAGCAGGTACAGAATTCCGCTGGTTACTCCTTTTCACAACGACCTGGATCTGGTCAGGAACAATCCCTACCTGTTCCAGTTGAGTCCTTCCCTGATGAGGGGTTACAGGGAAGCTGCAAAGCTGGTGGCCAGCAAGCATGATTACAATATTGTCTACGTTCGGCAGCTGGATTCGCTGGATATTGAGAAGCATGAGCATTTCAAGGAGTTGATCTTTGATGCTTTTGATGACTATCATCCTTCCGATCCGGTGGTTTTTAAAGAGGTGATTCTTGAACTTAAACGTACGGAGGAGATTATCCACTCCCTGTCGGCCGATAAAAAAAACCTGGTGGTGGTGCCCACAGCCGATGAAGCCCTGGCCTATACCGTGATGTCTTCACTCTATTTTCAATTGGACCATTACGATATTGAGGTTATCGGGAGTCCGTTCTGGACGGAGTTTTCCAGCATTGATTTAAGACATTTTCATCAGTTAAACCTGGTGTTTTACAGTTCTTTCTGGGTGGATTATTACGACCCCAGGATTGAGGGTTTTATGAACAGATTCAGATCTCACTACTACAGTGAACCAGCCAACAGCTCCAAGAAAGGGATCAACTACGGAATCCTTGGTCATGACATGACTTTTTATTTCCTGAACGCCCTGAGAAAGTATGGATCGCGGTTCATTCTTCTTCTGGATCAGTACCGGCCCGAAATGGTGCAGGACCCCTATATATTTTCCCGTATTTCCAGGGTGGGAGGGTATGAGAATGCCCATATTTGTTTCTACCGGTTTGTACCGGATATGACCATTCAGAAGATTGAAGTTCCGGAGCTGCCGGAACGAAGGTACTTCTTTCGGCCCATGGAAGACAGAAGGAGAATGAGGTATTTGAATTTCGAGGGAGGAATCGAATAATCGTATAACGGTGGACTGATGCCGTATTATAAGGGAGGATAAATATGAGGATTACCTGGCGTGTTGTATTCCTGCTTATGCTGGTTCTGGCCAGCTCCTGCAGGAAAAAAGAGAAGGGTACACAGGACACCTATGTGGTGGTGGTTTCCTTTGACGGATTCAGGTGGGACTATACGGATCTGTATGCTACTCCCAATTTCAATGAAATGGCCAAGGCGGGGGTGAAGGCCGAATATCTGCTGTCCTCATTTCCAACCAAGACATTTCCCAACCACTATACGCTGGCTACCGGACTATATCCCGATCACCATGGAATAATCAATAATAGTTTTTATGCTTCCGATCTGGACGGTATTTATCGGATTGGAGACAGTAGCATGGTTACGGATCCTGACTCCTATTTCGGGGAACCTGTCTGGGTGACCGCGGAGAAGCAGGGGGTCCGATCGGCCTCCTATTTCTGGGTGGGCAGTGAAGCTGCAATCGGGGGAGTCATGCCCTCATACTGGTATCCATATGAGGAGTCTGTCCCTTATCTTTCCCGTGTGGATCAGCTTATTAACTGGTTGAAGTTACCCCTCCCTGAGCGTCCCGGACTGGTGTTCCTCTATTTTGATGAACCGGATGGAATTGCCCACGATTATGGCCCGGAACATCCCGAGACCGGAAAAATGGTCACGTATCTGGATTCAGTGCTGGGATATCTCCGCAGTGAGATTGCAGCACTGGAGTACGGGGAGCTTGTAAATCTCCTGGTCCTTTCCGATCATGGGATGGGACCCACATCGTCGGATAAATATGTAAACCTGGAGGAACATCTTAAGGGGGAGTGGACCCGGAGTATTGTGGGTGGGAATCCGGTATATCTCATTCAGCCTCAAGAAGCTTGTGCCGATTCCATTACTACGGCACTGAACCGCCTGGAGGGTGTCACTGCCTGGCAGAAGGAGGATATCCCGGAACGTCTTCATTATGGCAGCAGTCCCCGTTTCCCGGGTATCGTCGTGGTCGCAGACAGTTTATGGAGCATTGGGACCAGGCCCGATCCTTCCGGGTATACCGGGGGAGCCCACGGCTACGACAATGCCTTCACCGACATGCGTGCCATCTTTTATGCAGAGGGACCTGCCTTTAAGAAAGCCTGTCAGGCAGATCCATTCTCCAATGTGGAGGTCTATGGCATTATTGCTGAAGTACTGGGTCTTGACCCTGCACCAAGCGATGGAAATCCGGAGAACGTCCGGTCCATCTTCCGGTAAGAATAGCGGCAGGATACTGTTTAGGGTTGCAGACACTGCCAGGAGGAAGAAAAAGAGGCCGTATCAAAAGGTACGGCCTCTTGCTGTTTCGGGCATGTTATTCCATGCGGCTTATTTGGTGGCTCTTTCCAGCCTTTTCAGGATGGAGAAGATAAATGCAGCCGACAGCAGACAGGTAACCACGAAGATTCCCCACAGTTGCCAAAGCTGGATCCTTTCCCAGAAGAAGCTGCCGATAAATAGAAGTTTGTTCCCAACTGCAGTGGCCAGCAACCACCCGCCCTGCATCACCCCCTGGAACCTGACCGGTGCCACTTTGGATACAAAGGAGAGTCCCATAGGGCTCAGGAATAGCTCGGCAAAGGTCAGAACCAGGTAGGTCGACATCAGCCAGTAGGGCATGATCCGGGAAGTGTCGGGAACGGGATTAACCTGAATCACCTCGCCGGCCTCGTTAAGGAGCTGCAGATCCACGGGCGATATAAGTTTGATGGAACCAATGACCATGACCATAAAGCCAAAGGCTGCGATCACCATCCCGATCCCAATTTTCTTGGGTGTGGAAGGTTCCATGCCCTTTTTATTAAGCCAGGCAAAAGCCGCCATTACCACAAAGGTCAGGGAGACAATAAAGAGAGGGTTAAAGGATTGAAAGACTTCGGGTGCAATGGGATTGCTGGCTTCTCCCTGAGAGTAGAAGTAATATCCGACGGCCCCTCCTGCAATGGTCATGACAGCACCGATAATCCGTTTGTTTTTGAAGGAGTTCTTTCCCACGAGCAGTATGATACCCGCAATAAATACGATTACCGAGAGAATTCTTTCCAGGGTAAAGAACATGAAGGTGCCCGGCCCTACTGATTTTACGGTATAGTCTCTGGCAAAGAAGGTCATGGTAAGTCCGTTCTGGTGGAAACCCATCCAGAAGAAGATCACAACAAAGAAGACCAGCAGCAGAGATACCACCCGCTGTTTCTCTTCTTTGGAGGCAATCATCACGATCCAGGTAACGAAGGCGACAAAGAGGCCTATGGCAGACCCGGTAGCAATATCTTTTACGAAGCTGATCAGCACAGCAGCCACAGCTCCTGCAAAAAGGGCAATCGGGATGGCCAGTGGCTTCTCCCGGAGGGTAATGGTTCTATCTCCGGCTGCTTTCTCCCTTTTGGGAAGATGCTTGTGAAAGATCAGATAGGCCAGCAGGGAGATCACCATGGCAATGGCTGCAATCCCGAAGGCAAAATTATATCCCCGGGAAAAAACTTCAATATAGGAATTGGCAAAGGCTCCCAGATCAGCTACCGGGCCATTCAGGCTGACCGTATCGGCAAGTTGCTGAAGAACGCTTGTATCCTCGAGGATTCCGTCTTTATACTGGTGGCAGAGTGCCGGGAGACTTCCGTCGTGAAGGAAACCATTGGTTTTCAACCACCAGTTCCGGACACCCATTGCGGCAAAAGGTGCGAAGAAGGCACCCACATTGATCCCCATGTAAAAAATTAGAAAAGCATTATCACGTACCTTGTCGTATTTGGGGTCATCATAAAGCTGACCCACCACGGCCTGGAGGTTCCCTTTGAAAAAGCCATTTCCGATGGCAATGGTGAAGAGACTGATCACTGTGACAGAAAGAGGCATTCCCGGGATGGCCATCATGACATATCCCACAAACATGATCACCTGGCCCATGGAGATTACCGCCGTATATTTCCTGGTGGCATCGGCAAGTATTCCGCCTACCAGTGCCAGGGCGTAAATGGCAAAGTAGAACCAGCTGTAAATGTCACCCGCTGTCTCCGCAGCAAGGCCGAATTTTGCCTGCAGGAAAAGCACCAGGATCGCCATCATGGTATAGAAGCCAAAACGCTCCCCCATGTTCGCAAAGAAAGCTACGTAGAGTCCTTTCGGATGTCCTTTTAACATAGAGTTTAGTTTTTATGAATATTCTGATTTTCGTAATGGGGACAAATATAGAAATAGTTTTTTCTTAATTTTGATTCAAACAGCATGTTATGAAAATTTTCACGGCTGCACAGTTAAGGGAAATCGATACCTGTACCATTCAACAGGAACCCATCCGGTCGGTTGACCTGATGGAAAGAGCGGCCGGTTGTCTGACAGGCTGGTATGTGAGGCAGTTCCATACCGACCGGAAGGTGGTTATATTTGCCGGCCCGGGTAACAACGGGGGGGATGCACTGGCCATGGCCCGTATGCTGGCAGACAGGCAATTCCGGGTGGATTGCTATTTACTTCTTTTCGGGACCCTGTCTGAAGATTGCGGAATCAACCTGCAGCGACTGAAGGCCCAGGGCCGGGTTAAGCTTTTCGAACTGGGTAAGGAGGATGCCCTTCCTCCACTGGGACCCACCGATGTGGTGGTGGACGGAATATTTGGTTCGGGACTATCCAGGAAGGTTACCGGTTTTCCAGCCAGGGTCATCAGACATATAAACCAAAATGCCGGTACGGTGATTGCTGTCGATATCCCCTCGGGACTTTTCGGGGAGGATAATAGCAAAAATGATTACCGGGATGTGATCCGTGCCCGTTATACCCTCACCTTTCAGTTTCCTTTTCTCTCCTTTTTCTTTGATCTCCATGAACCGCATGTGGGAATATGGAGGGTTCACGAGATTAAGCTACATCCCGGGACCATCGCGGATAAAAAAACCGACTACTTCACCCTGGAGCCCGAAGATATCCGGGCAGCGCTGCCTGCACGGAATAAATTCGCCCATAAAGGAAGTGTGGGACATGCGCTTATGATCTCCGGATCTTATGGGATGATGGGAGCCGCCCTGCTTGCTGGAGAGTCCTGCCTCAGGTCCGGAACCGGCCTGGTGACTCTTCATATTCCAAAGTTTGGTTACAGCATTGTGCAAACTGCATTTCCGGAAGCTGTTGTAAGCATCGACCAATCCGATATTCTCTTTAGTGAACCGCCCGATCTGAGTCCTTACAGCGCCATTGGCATTGGTCCGGGTCTTGGCTGCAAACCCAATTCAGCGAAAGGCCTGAAACTGTTGCTCGAGAGGGTGGGGGTGCCCCTGGTTCTGGATGCAGACGGACTGAATATCCTCTCCCGGCATCCCGATTGGTATCCCCTGTTGCCGGCGGGGACCATTCTCACTCCGCATCCCAGGGAATTCGACCGCCTGGCAGGAGAAAGCAGGGATTCCTATGAGCGGCACCTGAAACAGCGGGAGTTTGCCCGCAGGTATCAGGTGGTGGTGGTATTAAAGGGGGCCCATACCGGGATCGCCTCCCCGGACGGCAGATACTGGTTCAATACCACGGGGAACCCGGGAATGGCCACGGGCGGGAGCGGAGATGTACTTACTGGTCTGATTACAGGTCTTCTTGCACAGGGGATCCCCTCCCTGGATGCGGCTCTTGCCGGAGTTTACCTGCACGGGCTGGCAGGCGACCTGGCTGCAGAGGCTTCCGGTGAGGAGGCCCTTATTGCCGGTGACATCATTCTCTTCCTGGGAGATGCTTTCCGGGAACTAAAAGCTTAGACTTCGTTAAATCCTAGGTTCTGCCCCTTCAGTACTCGCCGCTTTTATTCAAAAATGCGGTGGTGGACGATGCAGTGATTCCGGACGAGGAAGAAAAAAAAGTCCGGGCCCCGGATGAACAGAAACTCTTCATATGTTTTTTTGTATAACATTCACCAATGAACTAATTTCGTGCTGTATTTGAAGATCCAGGCTATGAAAAAGTTTTTTTATTATACGGTACTGGCAGCCCTGCTCAGCGGATGTGCTTCCAGTGAACCATTACAGCTCCGGGTTACTCCCCTTGGACAGGAACCACAAAAGGTAAATGAACAGTATCTCTATGCTTTGCCACAGACCGTGCTGAAGGTGGAGGTCACCCTGCGGGAACTGCGCAGCGTACCGGGCCCCTACTGGGAGTATGCGGAGAAATATCTGGGGCTTAAAGAGGTCGTTGAAAAAAAGTCGAGCCGATGGAATATCTGGGATGTGTCCATCGAACAACACCAGGAACTTGATCCGAATCACCTTTACACTCTGAATGTGCTGGAAGGAAAGTTTGATGCCGGATTACTGCTGCCATACCTGGAACAGGGGACGGTCCTGCGGGGAACAGAAATTTTACACGAGACTGTAAAGGGCAATGGACTTCATTCCACCAGCAGGGATAACTTCGTCCGGTATGAAGACATGGGGGTGAATAATAACTTTGAGGAGCGTACAGAGACTATGTACAAGACCATTGTGACCGATACTGCTTTTGTGGAAGTACCTGTTCAACGTACGGTTGTTGAACAGAAATCCTCTGCTACTAAAGCCAGGGAGGCGGCTGATTTCCTCCTGGAACTTCGAACCCGCCGTTTTGAGATGTTAACGGGTGAATATGAAGTTTACCCGGATGGGGAGGCCATGGGGGCTGCCATTCAGAAGCTGGACCAGATAGAAGCTTCTTATCTTTCCCTGTTTACCGGGAAGACCATTACCAGGGTGATGAAACGAACATGGTTCCTTATACCCGAGCCCGGTTCCGAGCCTTCTTCCTATCCACTGGATGTATTCTCAAGTGCGCTTGGTTTTGTTCCGCCTGAACTGCTGGATGGAGAAGCTCTCCGGGTGGAGATCAGGCCACTGGGTCAGATCACCAGGCTCAGAGGCTACTTCTCGGCAAACTCCGTTCCCGATAATGCTTTGCTCTACCGAATTCCCGATCTGGCCGAATTAAAGGTGCTGCTCGGTGAAGAGGCTCTGGCCACCCACCGCATCTCCATCTATCAGTCGGGACATGTGGTTAACAGCACGATCCGCTAAGCTGGACCCCGGGGCTATTTAGCCGGCATACTTTCCAGGATCGCCACCAGGAATTCCCAGAATTTTCTGACCGTATCGATTTTCACCTTCTCGTCGGGAGAGTGAGGGAAGCGGATAGTGGGTCCGAAGGAGATCATGTCAAAATTCGGATACACTCCTCCCAGTAATCCGCACTCCAGACCGGCATGGATGGCTTTGATCTTAGGAATTTTCCCGAAATTCCTATGGTAGACATCCTGGCAGGTTTTTAAGATGGGGGAGTCCATATTGGGTTTCCATCCGGGATACCCGCCGCTCAGGGTCACCTCTGCATCGATCAGCTGAAATACTGCTGCAATCTTCCAGGCAGTGGCCTCTTTGGCGGAATCCACCGACGAGCGGGTCAGGTTGTAGGCTTCAAAGCTTCCCCCTTTGATTCTGGCAATGGCCAGATTGTTGGAGGTTTCCACCAGCCCCTTCATGGATTGGCTCATGCGCTGCACCCCGTTTGGACAGGCAAAGATGGCCCGGATAAATCTGGCCTGCTCTAAAACCGGAACTACTTTGAGGGGCATGTCAGTCTTCCCGCAGGTGAAGGACAGGTCCGGTTCAGTCTCGGCAAATTCCCTTTGGTACATCTTCTGATAAGCGTCCACCAGAGCTTCCAGCCTGGGGGAATCAGCAGAGGGCACCAGGATTATGGCCCTTGATTCCCGGGGAATGGCATTCCTCAGATCGCCGCCCGCGGCCTCTGAGAGTCTGATCTTTAAATCCGATTCGGCCTGCATCAGGAAGCGGAAAAGCACCTTGTTGGCATTGGCCCTTCCCAGGGGAATATCCATTCCTGAGTGTCCGCCTTTCAGTCCCTGGACCAGTATCTGGTAGGCAACATGTTCTGCCGGGGCATCTTCTTCCGTATATTTTTTTGAGGCGGAAACATCCACACCACCTGCACAGCCCACATAGAGTTCTCCTTCGTCTTCCGAGTCCATATTGATCAGGATATCCCCATCCAGCAGTCCGGGTTTTAAACCAAATGCTCCGGTCATGCCGGTCTCTTCATCAATGGTAAACAGGGCCTCCACCGGTCCGTGTTTCAGGGTGGTGGATTCCAGAACAGCCATGGCTGCAGCCACTCCAATACCATTGTCGGCTCCCAGGGTGGTCCCCCTGGCAGTGACCCATTCCCCATCGATCAGGGCCTCAATAGGGTCCTTCTCAAAATCGAAATCCCTGTCACTGTTCTTTTGTGGCACCATATCCAGGTGACCTTGCAGAACGACCCCTTTCCGGTTCTCCAAACCGAGTGTGGCCGGCTTTTTAATAATCACATTACCCACTTCATCCACGATGGTTTCCAGCCCGAGGTCCTCTCCGAACTTCTTCATATACTCAATAATCTCAGCCTCCTTTTTGGAGGGCCTGGGGATCTGTGTAAGGGTATGGAAGTGTTTCCATACTTCCCGGGGATCCAGGTTCTTTATATCATTCATTTGAATCGAATTTTAGTTATTTAATCTTCTCAATGTTAGGGAGCTGAAGTCCGTACCCCTTCTTTTTGTCCTCGGCCTTGAGCAGCAATGAGAATACCAGTGCAAGGACTCCAAAGCTGGTAAATATCATCATCGGCAAAGTATAATTATAGGTAGCTACTTGAACGCCTCCTTTTATTTCATATCCTGTGATACAGTACTTTTGAAGCACCCATCCAATCAAAGCGGGCACTCCCATGAGACCCCAGTTCTGTACCCAGAAGATCATAGAGAAAGAAGTTCCCAGGTATTTGTACGGGATAATTTTTGGAACGGATGGCCACATGGCTGAGGGCACCAGGGAGAATCCAATACCCAGAAAAATGATCAGGATGACTGCCAGAATCGTATTGTCAAGAAAGGGAATGGAATAGAGCGCATGGACTACAATGAGTATGAGCGAACCCAGAATCATGATGGTGGCGCCCTTCCCTATTTTATCATAAACGCCTCCGAATAGCGGAGTGAGCAGGATTGCTCCAAAGGGGAGCATGGCCGGAATGGTACCGGCAACAGCATCCGCCACATGAAATTTCTGAACCATCAGATCGGATGCAAACTTCAGGAATGGAAAAACAGCTGAGTAAAACAAAACGCAAAGGAAGGCAAGATACCACCAGCCCCTGTTGCTGATGATATACCTGATATCCGACACCTTGAACTTATCCTCCTCGGGGACTGTATTATTGGCCTTGTCTGCAGCCATTTGAGAAGCGTCCAGTTTTTTGTCCATAAAGGTGTAAATGATAAAGGTGATCAGACCGATGCAGAGCATGACCAGACCAAGCAGCACAGGTTTGGAAACATGTCCCATACGAATCGCAATGGGTGCAGAGACACCGATGGCAAGGGCCGTTCCCAGTCTGGCCACAGAGACCTGCATTCCCATGGCAAGTGCCATCTCTTTTCCTTTAAACCACTTGACTATGATCTTGGAGACCGTGATGCCGGCAACTTCGACGCCTACGCCAAAAATGGCAAATCCCAGGGCAGCCATTAACACCTGAGCTTTCATATCGAACCACAGGATATGCCAGACTACTCCATCCAGCGAATGCGTGGAGACAGCCCAGAATTTTAATGCAGCACCAAGCACCATCACCGAAGCAGCACCCACCCCAGTAAAACGGACCCCCATTCTGTCAAGGACGATCCCTCCAAGGATCAGCATGATCAGGAATACATTAAACCATCCATAGGCACTGGTAAAAACACCGTATTCGGCGCTGTTCCAGGTGAGTTGCTGTTCCAGTAAACCTTTGAGAGGAGCCATTACATCGGTAATGTAATAACCTGCAAGCATGGTAAATGCTACGATGCCCAATGCCGACCATCTTGCTAACGCAGAATCCCTCAGGCTTTTTCTAATCGCTTCCATTCATTTATTTTTAGTTTAACAAGCACTAAAAATAGGAAAAATTACATGGGCGGAAGCGTTTTATAAAACATAGTGAATAAGATCAATGGCCGGATATTCAAAAAATTCCTATTTTCGTAGTCTGAGTCACCTGTATTTTGTAAGGATGTAGTTCCTGAAACGACTGTACCAGTATAATATTAAACGGATACCGATATGAAGAAGGTCTTATTGATCCTGGGAATACTTGCGCTTGGATTGTATACTCATGCCCAGGAAAAAATTAAGTGGCACTCCATGGAGGAGGCCCTTCAACTGGCCGGCAAAGAACCCCGGGTAATTGTCATTGATGTATATACCGATTGGTGTGGGTGGTGTAAACGAATGGATGCCACTACCTTCTCTGATCCTGAAGTGATTGAGATGATGAATGCGCAATTCTACCCGGTCAAACTGAATGCAGAGGGGAAAGAGGATATAATTATAGGGGATCGCACCTTTAAGTTTGTGGATAATGGCCGCAGGGGCTATCATGAGGTGGCTGCCATCGTGACCCGTGGAAGACTCTCATATCCCACTATTTCCTATGTGGATGCACAGGGTAAAGTCCTGGAAGCGGCCCCGGGCTATAAAACCGCGGATCAGTTCCGGATCTATCTGGCCTACTATTCCGATGGGGCATACAGGAATCAGACTTTTGACGAGTTCTCAGCCAGTCTGGCTGCAAAGGAGAAAACGGTGATTCAGAGCCTCTGATAATGCTTCAACATGCTTTCAAGTTCCTGCTTGATCTCTTCTCTCAGTGAGCGGGGCTCCAGGACGGCAGCATCTTTACCCAGACCAAGGACCAGGGAACGGAACTCATAGGTGGGAAAAACCCGGAAACTGAACACGACCCGTTCCTCATTTTCCTCTTCAATATTCTGTGAATCGTGCCACGGCCTGGTGATCAGGTACTGTGCCTGGGTAAGCTGAACCGCCAGCTTGATCAAAGGAGGAGTGCCTTCCGGCGCCATGATCCCGATGGCATACTTAAAATAGTCCTCCACCTTAAAATGCGGAGCTTTATAGGCGGTTCCTTTGACGACCTGCAGGTCCCGGATGCGATCCAGTGCGTAGGTGCGCATCTTCCCTTTGAAGTCGTTGAGACCGATCAGGTACCACCTGGATTCGTGCTCCTTAAGCAGATAAGGGTGCACTTCGTTAAAATAGGGTTTGTCCTCATAAAAGGGGAGGTAGTAGAGCCGCAGCACCTCCTCCTGTTCAATGGCCCGGATAATGGGATCCAGGTAGTGGATGCCCTTGATTTCCGGTGACTGGCTGTAATGAATAAATCCCTGCTTCTTTTTCGAATGATCCATATGGCTTCTTTTATCTTTTAAAAATAGTCTTTCCTGTTGAATACTTAATACGATAATCAGACTCCGGATCGGTATGGGGAAGGAAAAAATATTAACTTAAATGCTTAAATCCAATCCGGACATTATGAAGCGTTTTTTCTCCTCTGTTTTTATGCTCTTACTGATCATATCCCTGAAAGCCCAGCCCCTGGATATGGAACTTCTACAAGGGATGAAGGCCCGAAGCATCGGTCCGGGCGGAATGAGCGGACGTGTCACTGCCATTGATGTGGAGAACAGGAACAATGCTGTATTCTATATAGGAACCGCATCGGGCGGATTGTGGAAGACGGAGAATGGCGGGGTGAATTTCACGCCGCTTTTTGACAGGGAGGAGGTCTCCAGCATCGGAGCCCTGGCCATCGATCCTTCCAATGAGGATATCATCTGGGCCGGAACTGGGGAAGGCAATCCCAGGAACAGCCTGAATGGCGGTTATGGGATTTATAAGAGCCTGGACGGAGGAAGGAACTGGACCCTGATGGGGCTGGAGCGCACGCGGCATATACACCGGATCCTGGTGCACCCTTCAAATCCGGAGGTGGTCTATGTGGGAGCCATCGGCTCCCCCTGGGGGCCTCATCCCGAAAGAGGCGTCTATAAGACCACCGACGGAGGAAGGAACTGGAAGCAGATCCTGTATGCAAATGACTTGAGCGGGGTGGCCGATATGGTCATGGATCCCCGGAATCCCGATAAACTCTTTGTGGCCATGTGGGAGCACCGGCGCTGGCCCTGGTTCTTCAAATCGGGTGGCGGGGGTTCCGGTTTGCATATGACCGTGGACGGCGGTGAAACCTGGAAGCAGCTGAGCTCCGACGACGGACTTCCCCGGGGAGAACTGGGCCGGATCGGACTGGCCATTGCCCGGGGGAATAACAAATATGTTTACGCCTTGATTGAATCTAAAAAGAATGCCATTTACCGTTCCACCGACGGGGGGTATAGCTGGACGAAACGCGGCGACAGGAATATGGGCAACCGGCCCTTCTACTATTCGGAGATCTATGTCGACCCGGCCAACGAGAACCGGGTATATACCCTGTTCTCCCCGGTAAATGTGAGCGAGGACGGGGGGAAGAGCTATTCCACCCTGCTGGGACAGCAGATCCATGTGGATCATCATGCCTGGTGGATAGATCCCGGAAATCCCGACTTTATGATTGATGGAAACGACGGGGGCATGGCCATTACTTACGACCGGGGGAAAAGCTGGCGACATGTAAGCAACTTGCCTGTGTCGCAGTTCTACCATATACGCACCGATATGGAGCTGCCTTATAATGTCTATGGCGGGATGCAGGACAACGGTTCATGGAAGGGGCCCGGCTATCTCTGGAGCAGTGGAGGAATAATCAATACTTACTGGGAGTTTCTGATGGGAGGAGATGGCTTTGATGTGTTGCCGGTACCCGGCGAACCCGGCTTATGTTATGCCATGTCGCAACAGGGAAATGTTCGAAGGATCGATATCGAAACGGGTAACAGCCTGGATATTAAGCCTGCCGCTGACGGTGATACAGAGCTTCGCTTTCACTGGAACTCGGCCATCGCCCAGGACCCCTTCCACCCGAATACCATCTATTTCGGAAGCCAGTTTTTACATAAGAGTGAGGACCGGGGCGATTCCTGGATGATCATTTCTCCCGATCTGAGTACCAACGATACCGCCAAGCAGAAGTTCAATGAGAGTGGTGGTCTCACCTACGATGTGACCGGGGCCGAGAATCATACCTGTATCCTGGCCATTTCGCCCAGTCCGCTTGAAGAGGGGGTGATCTGGGCAGGTACCGATGACGGGAATATCCAGCTGACTACCGACGGGGGGGAATCCTGGACCAACTGCGCCCCGGGGATCAAAGAACTGCCGGAAGGTGCGTGGGTGCCGCAGATTACAGCTTCCGAAATAAACAGGGGAGAGGCCTGGGTAGTGGTAAATAACTACCGGCAGAACGACTATGCGCCCTATTTGTTCCATACTTCCGATTATGGAAAGCGGTGGGAGAGGGTGGTGGGGCCTTCACAGGTGAAGGGCTTTGTGCTTTCCTTTGTGCAGGATCCGGAAGAGCCACGCCTTCAGTTTCTGGGAACCGAACACGGCTTATGGGTAAGCATCGACGGAGGGGCGCAATGGACCAGGTGGACCGTGGGCTACCCCACGGTCCCCACCATGGACCTGGTGATTCACCCCCGGGAACACGATCTGGTGATAGGAACCTTTGGAAGGGCAGCCTATATCATAGATGATATCAGTCCCCTGCGCGTGATGGCCGGGAAGTTTGATCAAATCACCTCATCGGGTATATCCCTGTTCGAGCCTCCGGTGGCTTACCTGGCCGATACCAGGAATGCCCCCGGATACTATTTTTCCGGTGATGCCTACTTCGAAGGCGAAAACCGGCCCAGGGGTGCCAGGATTTCCTATTATGCCCGGGTGGAGGAGAGTTCCGGGGAGGAGAAGAAGGACAGCGTGACCCTTACCGTGATGGACCAGGAGATGAAGCCCGTACGCACCCTGAAAAGGCTTCCTGAAAACGGATTGAACCGCATGGTCTGGAACCTTGACAGGAAAGGGGTCAGGCTAAACTTCAGTGAGCGTGGGCCCGGCACTGAGAACCGCGAACCGGGCGGTGGTGGCCCGGTGCTTCCAGGCCGTTACCGCTTAGAAATCTCCTACAAAGGGGATACAGCCTGGACCTTCCTCCGTGTGGAGGCGGATCCCAGGAGGGAGTACGATATGGCCGGGATGAAAATGAAGCAGGAGAAGAGCGATCTCTTGCTGGACCGGATGCATTCCCTGAACGAGGCCCTGACATTCATCCGGGAGTGCAAAGAGAGTTATGAGCTGGTGGAAAAACTAACAGGTGATCATCCATCCGACGGCCTTAAAGAGGTAACGAAGCTGATGAAGAAGGAGCTGGACCGGATATCCGGGCAGGTTTTCATAAATGAGTCCGTGCAGGGAATCTATCAACCTCCGGATGCCCTGTTTGTAAAGATGAGAGGGACCAATGGCATCACCGCTTCGGGCCGGCCTTTGACAGAAAACCAGCTTAAGAAGCTGGATCAGTATATATCCCAGGCTGATAAGTCCATGGAGATGATCGGCCATTTTAAAGAAAATGAATGGAAACGTTACAGCGAGCAGGTGCAGGCGGATCAGATTTCATTGATCAGATGAAAATGCTATTTTTACTTAATTGATGGTGGAAAACAACAGTGGCACAGGAGTCCGGAGGATTGATCCCGGGAAAAGAGGGAAATGCAGACTGCTTATTTCTAACCGTTCCGGCAGCATACTCAACCTGGTGATTCAGGGCGCTGAGGTGAAAGTCGTCCGGGCCATGAGCATTCGAAGGAGAAAGCGGCTTCGTCTGGTCAAGGGCACCTATGTGGTTGAGGCCTGGCTCTCCACCGGGAGGATCCGGATCATTCCCGTGGATATTCCGCATATCCGTATTGAGAAAATCACCACCCGTAAAGATGTCTCCATCCGGGGCAGGAAGATTGTGGCCGATTTAATTAACAACCGGGCCAGGCTGGAGGTGGACCGTGAGCGAAATTCGGCAGACCTGGACTGAGAGCTTAGTAATTCAGGTTTGAAGCCAGCAGTTTCTCTGCCTGGGCAGGGCTCAGGTTTTTTCTCCGGGCATAGTCCTGCACCTGGTCCCTGCTGATCTTTCCCACAAAGAAATACCTGGATTGGGGATGTGCGAAAATTAGTCCGCTCACCGATGCAGCCGGCAACATGGAGTAGTTCTCTGTCAGATGTATGCCCTGTTCTTCAGCCTTCAGCAGTTCAAAGAGCACCTTCTTTTCTGAGTGGTCCGGACAGGCCGGATAGCCGTGTGCCGGCCTGATTCCGTGGTATTTTTCCCGGAACAGATCTGGCAGCTCCAGTTCTTCTCCGCTTGCATAGCCCCAGTGCTTAGTACGGATATCCTTATGAAGCAGCTCTGTAAAAGCCTCTGCCAGACGGTCGGCCAGAGCCTTCAGCATGATCGAGGAGTAGTCATCGTGATGGGCATCAAACTCCTTCAGCTTTTCTTCGATGCCGATACCGGCAGTCACTGCAAAGACCCCGAGGTAATCTTTAAGCCCTGACGATGCCGGAGCGATAAAATCAGAAAGACAAAGATTGGGCTGGCCCTCTTCTTTCAGGGTCTGGTTCCTGAGATTGCAAAAGCGGGTTCGGACCTTCTGCCTATTCTCATCCTCGTATATCAGGATATCATCCCCTTCGGCCTGGGCCGGGAAGATACCAAATACGGCATTGGCAGTAAGCCATTTTTCCCGGATGATCCGCTGCAGCATTTCCTGCGCGTCCTCATATAGTTTTCGGGCCTCTGAGCCATATGCAGGGTGCTCGAAGATCTCCGGAAATTTCCCCCTGAGTTCCCAGGTGGTGAAAAAGAAGATCCAGTTGATGTATTTACTGATCTCCTCCATGGAAAAATCAGAGAGGGTCTGTATGCCGGTCTGCCGGGGAGGTGAAATTTCACTTTCCGGCCAGGCAATGCGCAGGGCCCTGTTTCTGGCCTCTTTCAGGGAGAGGTATCGGACTTCCCTGCCGGCATCTGCATAAGTGTCTCTTAAGCTGCTGTACTCATCCCTGATTCCCCGGGTATAGGAAGCCTCCCGTTCGGGCAAGAGTAGTGAGCTGACCACAGCCACGCTCCTGGAAGCATCTTTCACATGGACGACGGCTTGCTGGTATGCAGGTTCGATCTTGACGGCAGTATGGATCTTTGAGGTGGTGGCACCACCTATTAACAGAGCCTGTTTCATCTGGCGCCTCTCCATTTCCTGGGCTACATGGATCATTTCTTCCAGAGACGGGGTGATCAGTCCGGAGAGCCCCACGATGTCCACCTGCTGTTTTTCTGCTTCGTCCAGGATCTTTTCGGTGGGGACCATCACTCCGAGATCAATCACCTCGTAGTTGTTGCATCCCAGCACCACGCCTACAATATTCTTTCCGATGTCATGTACATCCCCTTTTACAGTGGCCAGCAGCACCTTTCCGGCCGAATGGCTTTTCCCCGGATCACCGCCGGCTTTCTCCTGCTCGATGAAGGGGAGAAGGGTGGCTACCGCACGTTTCATCACCCGGGCACTCTTGACCACCTGGGGAAGGAACATTTTACCATCCCCGAAAAGGTCTCCTACCACATTCATTCCCCTCATCAGGGGGCCCTCGATAACCTTCAGTCCCAGTCCGTATTTCTGATGGGCCTCCAGGGCATCTGCTTCGATATACTCGGTGATTCCCTTAATCAGGGCATGTTTCAGCCGTTCCTCTACCGGGTTTTCCCTCCAGAGATCCTTCCGTTCTTCGACCTTTTCTACCTGTTCCAGTCCTGAGGAGTATTCTATGATCCGTTCTGTAGCATCCGGCCTGCGGTTCAGGACCAGGTCCTCGGTATATTCCAGCAACTCTTCAGGGATCTCATCATAAACCTGAAGCATGCCGGGGTTTACGATTCCCATATCAAGCCCTGCTTTAATCGCATGGTAGAGGAATACCGAGTGGATGGCTTCCCGGACCACATTGTTCCCGCGAAAGGAAAAAGAGAGGTTGCTGATCCCCCCGCTAACTCTGGCAAAGGGCAGGTTAGCCTTGATCCAGCGGGTGGCTGAGATATAGTCAAGTGCATAGTTATTATGCTCTTCCATACCGGTCCCGATGGTCAGTACATTGGGATCAAAAACGATGTCGCCTGGAGGAAAAGAAATTTTTTCAGTCAGGAGCCTGTAGGCCCTCTCACAAATCTCTATGCGTCTTTCATAGCTGTCGGCCTGACCCTCTTCATCAAAGGCCATCACGATGACTGCAGCGCCGTAGGACCTGATTTTCCCGGCCTGCTCCAGGAACACCTCCTCACCCTCCTTCAGACTGATGGAATTTACCACGGCCTTCCCCTGTATGCATTTCAGTCCGGTCTCAATCACGGAAAATTTTGAAGAGTCGATCATCAGAGGGACTTTGGAGATCTCCGGTTCGGCCAGCAGAAGATTCAGGAAGACAGGCATTTCATATCCGGCATCCAGCATGGCATCATCGAGGTTGATATCCAGTATCTGAGCGCCATCTTCCACCTGCCTGCGGGCAATCTCCAGAGCTTCTTCGTATTTTTTCTCACGGATCAGCCGGGCAAACTTCCGGCTACCGGCCACGTTGCAGCGCTCCCCGATATTGATGAAATTAGATCCTTCAAAAGCAGTAAGCGGTTCCAGTCCGCTGAGGGTCAGATAGGGCACTGTTTCAGCCGGTTGCCGGACCTTTCCCGCTGCGGTCAGTGCAGCAAGTGCTTTGATATGCTCCGGGGTGGTCCCGCAACATCCTCCTACAATATTCACAAACTCCGAATCGATAAAGTCCTTGATCTGCAAGGACATTTCTTCCGGAGATTCATCGTATTCCCCAAACTGGTTGGGAAGCCCGGCATTGGGGTGCACCGAGGTAAAAAAGCCGGATTTTCCCGACATCTCTTCCAGGTAGGGGCGCAACTCCCGGGCACCCAGGGAACAGTTCAGCCCTATGGAAAGCAGCTCCACATGACTCAGGGAGTGCATAAAGGCCTCCAGGGTCTGTCCCGACAGGGTACGTCCGCTGGCATCGGTAATGGTTCCTGAAACCATCACCGGGATTTTTCTTCCGGCCGATTCCAGGTATTCTTCGATGCCCATGAGGGCCGCTTTCGCATTGAGGGTATCGAATACGGTCTCCACCAGCAAAAGGTCCACACCACCTTCCACCAGACCACGGACCTGTTCTTTATAGGCGGCCTTCATCTGGTCGAAGGAGATGGCCCGGAACCCGGGATCATTTACATCGGGTGACAGGGAGGTGGTTTTATTGGTAGGTCCTATGGAACCTGCTACAAACCTCGGTTTGTGAGGGGTAAGCTGACTGTAGGCGGCGGCGACTTCTGCTGCGATCCGGGCCGATTCAAAGTTTATTTCATAAACGAGCCCTTCCATCTGGTAGTCGGCCTGGGAGACAGAGGTCGCATTAAAGGTATTGGTTTCAATGATATCCGAACCGGCTTCCAGGTACGCTTCATGGATCTCCCGGATCACCTGGGGCCTGGTCAGGGACAGCAGGTCATTATTGCCTTTCAGATCGCAGGGATGCTTTTGAAAACGCTTCCCCCGGTAATCCTCTTCTGTGAGCTTATAACGCTGGATCATGGTGCCCATGGCACCGTCGAGCAAAAGGATGCGCTCCTTCAGTATGCTGCTGATTTCAGTTCTGCTGTTCCTGGTCATTATCCCCCGAAATTACTCATTTTTGGAGAGAGCTGCACTATGCTTCAAGGGCCTGCCTGAAATCGGCAATGATATCATCAATATGCTCCACGCCCACCGATACCCTCAGCAGGGTGGGAGAGACTCCGGCTGCAAGCTGGGCTTCCTCCGACAGCTGCTGGTGGGTAGTGGCAGCAGGCTGGATGATAAGCGTTTTCACATCACCCACATTGGCCAGGTGACTGACCATTTTAAGCTGGTCAACCAGCCTGACAGCCTCTTCTTTCTTACCTTTCAGTGTGAAAGAAAGAACTCCGCCGGCTCCCTTTGGGAGATATTTTTTGGCATTTTTGTAATGAGGGCTCTCCTCGAGCCCCGGATAATTTACCTGATCCACCCGGGGATGTTTCTGTAACCACCTGGCCAGGGCCAGGGTATTTTCCACATGCCTTTCGACCCGGAGAGAAAGAGTTTCCAGTCCCTGAATAAACAGGAAGGAGTTGAAGGGGCTCTGGCTGGGTCCCAGATCCCGCAGGCCCTCTACGCGCGCCTTGATAATAAAGGCAATGTTTCCGAAGGGACTGTCGCTTCCAAAAGCCTCCCAGAACTTTAATCCGTGATAGCCTTCGCTGGGCTCGGTAAACTGTGGGAACTTCCCGTTTCCCCAGTTATAATTGCCACTGTCCACGATCACTCCACCGATGGAACTGCCATGTCCGCCGATCCACTTGGTAGCCGATTCCACCACAAGGGCTGCTCCATGTTCGATGGGCCTGAAGAGATAACCTCCGGCCCCGAAGGTATTATCCACGACCAGCGGAATATCATATTTTACGGAAAGCGCGGCAAACTTTTCGAAATCGGGTATATTAAATCCCGGATTACCGATGGTTTCCAGGTAGATGGCACGGGTCCTCTCATCGATCAGTTTCTCAAAATCCTCCACCTCCAGGGAGCCGGCAAATCTGGCATCCCATTGATAGTTCCTGAAAGTGACTTTGAACTGGTTGTAGGTACCCCCGTACAGATAGGGACTGCTCACAATGTTATCGCCCGGCTGCAGGATGGTACTGAAAGTAAGAAATTGTGCGGCATGTCCGGATGAAACAGCAAGTGCGGCCACCCCTCCCTCCAGGGCAGCGATCCTCTGCTCAAAAATATCATTGGTGGGATTCATGATCCGTGAATAAATATTGCCAAACTCTTTCAGGGCAAACAGCTTTGCACCATGTTCCGAGCTGTTAAAGGTGTAGGAGGTGGTCTGATAAATGGGGACCGCCCGGGCATGAGTGACCGGATCGGGGGTATGTCCTGCATGGACCTGCAGGGTCTCGAAGTTTTTATATGTTGTACTCATTAGCTTTGTTTTTAAATGCTGGAAATTGAAAGTTGCTAGCTGAAAATAAATCTTCCCATGCCCATAGGCGGAACCGGATAGATAAAAGGAATCTGTTTCATGCTTTCTCTTTTTGTTATTACTCCCTTGCGGGTTAGGTTGTGGCACCTTCGCCTGGTAGCGGGTTGCCAGGGGATCAGTGAGCCTAATCTCTTACCCCTTCTCAATAACAATCGCACATTATGCAAATTGATGGGATAAAGATATGCGGAAGTCCGGCTAAAATCAAACGGTCCTGGCGGCTTTTCCTCTTTTTATTTAGACCAGACTGACTTTATCTCTTGAATTACTGATGATTAAGCCTAAATATAATTCAGATTAGAAGGTATAGCTCAGTCCCAGTCCGAAGAGTTCCTTAAACTGCACCTTTTCACTGAAGGTGTCGAAATTCCCGTCGCCCGTGGTGTCTTCGCCGAACTTGATGTCGTAGTCGTAAATCAGCTGGGTCAGCAGGGAGGCCGACAGGTATTCATTTACTTTAAAACTGAGTATAAGATCCCAGTTTACATCCACATACTGGGGATTATCCAGGTAGTTGGAAAAGAGATTGATCTTGGTATCCAGGGTCACATTCTTCAGTACCTCCTTCTGAATGGCCATCTTCACATAGGCACCCAGTTCGGCTCTCGATTTTTGTCCCGCCACCAGGCCGAAAGAGCCGGCTGCCGAGAGATCCTCGTCCAGTACAAAGGTAAATTTACCGGAGACAGGGGAGAGGAAAAGGGAGAAAACATCCGATGGCTTGTAATCCATCCCCAGAGAGAAGCTCAGGTAAGCAGGCGACATGAAAGAGGAGATTTTCAGGCGGTCGTCTTCCCCGGGCCTGTCATATCCTTCTGCAAACTGGGTATTGAATCCCAGCAGGGCCGTATAGAACCATTTCTCACTGGCTTTTATTCCCAGTTTGGAAGCAAAATCGATCTGGTCATCGCTCTTACGGCTTGGATCATTGCCCTGTTTGACCAGGCCGAATCCAAGGACCAGTTTGTTCTCCCAGCTAGTCTTTTCTTCGGCATAGTTGGCCGACAGGTTTACCAGGGCATTTCCGGAGAGACTGTTATCACCACCGGCAGCCCAGTTTGTCAGTGAAAGCTGGGACAGGTTTAGAGAGGTGGTTCCGTTGAATTTCCATAAGGTATCAGCAGGCTCCTGCCCCTGTGCATAAGCAGCAAGGGACAGAAGAGCGATGGATATTACCAGCAGTTTGTTCTTCATGAGACAGAGTTTTTTTTTGTAATCGTATATGAAAGTTAGCGTATATCAGGATTTTCGGCAAATAGTTTAAAGCGGTCCATATGCAGCATGGTGTTGTGTATGAAGGCCTGTTTCATAAAGGGGGCCATCAGCCTCATCATGCCTCTGAAGCGGAAGCTGTTTACCGTTTGCCAGAGGGTGACCCCCGGTTCCTTTTCCGTGAACCAGTTTTCAACCCTGTTGTTCACACCGCGCGATTTATAAGTCATATGAAATTGTTCCGGAAAATTTTTCTTGAGAATGCACTCAGTCAGCACCAGATCGCCCTTCCTGCTTTCGTAGACCAGTTCACTTCGGGCCCCTTCCTCTCCGGGCTTTCCGTCCAGGTGGGTCAGACTGAGAAACCCGGGCTGCCACTTAGAAAGGTTTTCGGTATTGGAGAATAATTCAATAAGCTCTGCGCGGGGTTTATGGATCAGGATTTCGCAGGTGTATCTCATGCCGGGTAAATTTTAAATGCTATAACAAATATAATCCATAATTTGTTTGACCCTTTTTTTTAACCGTTTTCCGATTTTTTACCGATATTCTGTCGTATTTCTATCCTGGGCCGGGGAGCTTTATATATTTGTTCAGAATCAAAGAACTGTTATGCAAAAAAAAGTGATTATAATCGGTGGTGGAGTGGCCGGACTCTCCTGTGGCATATACGGGCAACTTAATGGCTACGATAACGAGATTCTGGAGATGCATTCTTTGCCCGGGGGGAAATGCACGGCCTGGAAACGAAAGGGTTATACTTTCGACTATTGCATTCACTGGCTGGTGGGCACTGCTTCCGGCCCTTTTTATGATATCTGGCAAGAAACAGGGGCACTGGATAAACAAACCAGGATCTGGGATCCGGAAACCTTTGCCACCCTGCGCATGCCCGACGGAGAAGACTTTATCATTTATGCGGATATTGACCGCTGGGAGAAGTATCTGGTGGAGATGGCCCCGGAAGACAGAGAACCTATAGGAAGGATGTGTGAGGATATGCGGAGAATGGCCACCATGGAAATGTTCGGGGATCCTTCCTTCAGAAGAGGTGTCCTGGATTATGCCCGGTTTATGCGAAGAAGTGCTTCGGCAGTAAGGCTGTTTATAAAATATGGAAGAACCTCCCTGGGAGATTATTTCAAGAAACTGAATTTCCGGAATAAAAAGTTAAACGAAGGGCTTCTGGGAATAGGTGCAGGAATGGAGGATTTTTCCGCTATAGCTTTTCTGTTTACTTTGCTTTGGTTCTCTCAGAAAAATGCAGGTTACCCCCTTGGTGGATCCATGCCCTTCACCAGGCGTATGGCGGATAAGTATAAAGCACTGGGAGGTGTTTTTACCGGCAGATCAAGGGTGGAGAAGATTATTACTCTGGGGAAACAGGCTGTGGGGGTCAGGTTGACTGACGGGACCCTCAAGTATGCGGATTATATTATTGGCGCCTGCGATCTGCATGCGCTGATGTATGATATGCTTGAGGGAAAGTATCTTACACCGAAAATTGAAAAGGCTTTTGCTGAATGGCCTCTTTTTAAGCCCATTGTCCAGGTCTCCTTTGGTATCAGGTGCAGAGTGGAGACCAAGTACCATACTTATCAGCTTATTGCACCGGGTGAATCCATTGGCAGCACCGTTCTGACCACCGGATACGGGGTTTCCAATTACAACCACGATCCCTTAATATGCCCTGCGGGCAAGTGTGTCATGAAGTTACTGTTCGATTCCCCTTTTGAGATATGGGAAGGAATGGACAAGAAGGAATACCATGCCGAGAAAGCCAGGATTGCTGCGGATGCAACCGAGAAGCTTGAAAAACTCTATCCGGATGTACAGGGAAATATTGAGGTGGTGGATGTGGCCACCCCCCCTACCAATATCCGGTATACCGGAGTCCACCGGGCAGCCTACGAGGGATTCCTGCCCACAAGCAAGAATATGACCAGGAGGCTTCCGGACAGAGTAAAAGGACTTGATAATTTCTTTCTGGCCGGGCAGTGGCTTTTTCCCGGCGGAGGATTGCCTCCATCGGCACAGTCGGGCAAGTGGCTCTTTCAGTGGATCACTAAAAAAGATAAAAAGAAATTCAGGACGGAGTAAGCAGAGCATGGCCGATTTTTTTACTTTCGGGCTATGGAAACCGGAGAGCTATACAATAATCTGAAAAAGGCTTATACCGCAGAGAACCTGGGCCTGGTATCGGGACGCATCATCGGGCTCTTCCGGGACAAGAAATATGATGCCCTTCGTGCCATGCAGAGGGTGGTCAATGAATATACCCCTTGCCAGGAGGAGAAGATCAGCAAGATATTTTCCCGGCTGATCATGCTCTATCATCCTGACCGCCTCAGTCAGAACCTGGAGCAGCTGGAGAAGGCGCGTAACAGTGAAGATTTTGAGGCCCTCTATTCCATGTCCCATATACTCACTGTGCAGAACCTGGAGCCCGGTCATGTGATCCTGAGTTCTGTGATTACGGATGAGGATCTGGCCGAGGAGTTCGGCTGGGACGATAGTGCCGATGGTTACTCTTACTTCATGGCCGGCGAGGAATTTGAAGGGGAGGAGGATGAAGATTCAGGAATGGACCCCCGAAGCTTTGTTTCTGTGTTGAAAAGAAGGGTGTATGGCAACCTGAACGTGGACTTCCCCATGTACCTGCTGGAGGATATGGAGGAGATCGAAATGGCCGATTATGAGCTGGAGGATCTGGACGGTATTTCGGCCTGCCATTATGCCAGGGCTGTGGACCTTTCCAACAATAACCTGACTGATATCACTGAACTGGGAGAGCTCCGTCAGGTGGAGCGCCTGTATCTTTCCAACAACCAGATTGGCCTTATCGATGCTCTGTACAACCTGACTGTCCTGCAGGTGCTGGATATTTCCTATAACGATGTGGATGATCTTTCCCCCCTGTTTGAGCTGTCCCATCTGACCTACCTGAATGTCATGGGAAACCGGATTCCCGCCTGGCAGCTGGAAAAGCTGCAGCTTCAGGGGGTAAGCATTGTTGTCTAGAAGTTTCAGGGTGCCGGTCCTTAATAGCGTGCCGGCCCTTAATAGCGTGCAGGTCCTTAAAAGTGTGCAGGTCCTTCATATTATAAGTGCTAACTTGTAGTAAGGGCTTTCCGCTTAAAGAGGAGCGGGTCCATATTGATCTTCAATCCGAAATTGCTCTTTATTTCTGCATGATGTATTTAGCCACAAGGTTTCTATCGGGAACATAGGA
>JARGFM010000029.1 GCA_029210725.1 Bacteroidales bacterium
TAAAGGACTGCGCTTTAATTGGAGACAAAGGGTATGTTTCAGAACCCATTCAACAGGATCTGTTTACAACCAGGCAAATCAAATTGTTTACTCCCGTAAAGTCTGGTCAGCATGACAAAGAACGTCTTCCTTTTATATTTATGAAATCACGAAAACGCATTGAAACACTATTCTCCCAACTTTGTGATCAGCTGATGTTGAAGAGAAACTATGCCAAGTCAACAAAAGGCCTTTCAGTACGCATCCTCTGTATAATCACTGCTGTAACATTGTTACAGTATATCAATTATAAGAACGAGAAACCGTTGAACCACTTAAAATATGCGTTGGCTTCTTAATAGCACAACGGGTAGATACAATATTAATGTTACAGCTCCCTATCCGCCGGGAAAGGGTGTGCCATCAGAAGTAATAACGAATACCTGTACCTCCGCCATAATAGAAATCGGTAGCAGGTAGCAGACTCAATCCGGGAGTAAGCTCTGCAAAGATTTCCAGCGGGGCCGTTTCAAAATGATAGGCAAGCCCGAATGGGATCCGTGCACCCAGACCCGGGTTTGAAGAAAGATTTATAAAAGCGCCCAGACCAAAGTAGAAAGGCAGGCGGCCTTCGCTAACCTCAATCAGTTCAAAATTGTGGACCAGGAAGTCGGCATGCAAATGAAGAAAACCGCTACCGATAAATGACCAGGCCAGGGCAGCGTCAAAGGCTGTTTTATGACTCGTCCACACCTTGGCACTCAGTCCGGTTGGTTCTCCGAAAACCACACCAAGTCCAAATCCTTCATCCTGTGCAAAGAGCCCTGCTGCGAGAAGGGCAAGGATGGAAAATAGCAATAATTTTTTTTTCATATCAAGCTTGATCAGTTAGGTCCAGGGGGTAAAATTAGTACTAATCATCCTGAAATTTCTATTATAATAACGGAGAAACAATATAATTGTTATGTATGCGGCAGTGCTACCAGGTCCTGTCTTTCAGATAGTTTTCCAGATCCGCTTTTGACATGGGAAGCTCTTCCGGATTATTCTCGACCCATTTCAGGAAGGCGCTTTTAATCTCTTCACTCCACCGGCCGTCAATTTCTCCGGGTGTATAGATCCCCGTCTTCAGCATTTCATGTCCGAACAAATCCCGGAGCATGATGAATTCGGCTTGTTCGACCACCTCTCCCGCCAGATGGGCAGGTATAAAAAGGACCCCTGTTTTTTTCGCCAGAACCACGTCTCCGGGGAATACCGAGGCTCTCCCTATCCGGACGGGGACATTGATGCCCATGAGCATGCTTTCCATCAGATAGGAGGGATCAAAGCCCCTGACAAAGGCGTTGAATCCCCGGATTTCGGCCAGTCCTTCCAGGTCTCGCGATCCTCCGTCAAAAACCACCCCGTTGCCTGAATTGGAAAATATGGCATTTCCCAGGTTATCGCCGATCAGGGTGCCGTCCACCACCTTTCCGAATCCATCGGCTACATACACATCGCCTTGCTGAAGCACATCAATGGGCCAGGAATTCATGGCTCCCACCCGGCCTTGCTGATGACCTTTTTTTGTCAGGCGATCCATCACTTCAGGCCGCTCCGGCATATAGCGGGCTGTCAGCGCTCTTCCCACCAGGGCTTCATCTTCATGTAAAATCGTCCATCCGCTTTCAAACTGATTGTGGTATCCTTTGGAGCGGAGCACGCCCCAGGCCTCTTCAACAGAGACTTTTTTCATTCTCTCCAGAATCTCCGCAGGCACTTTGGGCCTGCCGTCATCGAAGCGCTCACCGCTCCATTCGCTGGTATAATAAATCAGTTCCTCTGCGGTATTGAAAAACTGGGCACCTGCATTGGTACTTAGTGCCAGGAGACAGGCTGCTGTAAGGATCAGGGTTGTTTTCATGGTTAAATAATTAAAAGGTTCTTGACTTACTTGGTTTGTTTGCTCCATGTGGTCTTTTTTCATAGCGGTCAGGACGGCCCGGCAACCGGTTCCCGCGTCTCCGATTTCCGTCGCCACCAGGTAGCCAGGGAACTGCCGGTAATGTTCATCATGGGCCCGAAAACTGCCGGAGCCAGGCCAATGGTGGCTACTCTTCCCATCTCCAGCGCGATTCCGGAGGCCAATCCCCCGTTCTGCATGCCCACTTCAAGGGCAATGGTCCGGCATGATTTTTCATCCATGCGGGCCAGTTTACATATCCAGTAACCCAGGAAGTAACCGGCAGAATTGTGCAGCAGGCAGGCCAGGATCAGCAAAAGTCCGATCTCCATCAGGCTGTCGCGTCCGGCAGCGGTGATGACTACGATAATGATCCCGATGCCTGCCATGGATAAAAAGGCCATGAGTTTATCGAGGGCAAGCCGGTTGCCCCGGGCAGCCTTTTTAAACAGTAGCGCGGCCACCACGGGTAGGATAAGAAACCAGAGAAGATCCTTTCCGAACTGGAGGAAAGCTGCCCCGGTTGCCAGGTCGGAAGTCAGGAAAAGGATCAGATTCTTTCCGGCAATGATCAGCAGATAAACTGCGCCCTGGATCATTCTGCTTTTTACCCGCTCTTTTCCGTAGGCTACGGCATTGAACATCAGTCCGCCCACGATGGGAAGTATGACAATATTGATAATACTAAGCATCATCCCCCAGAAATCGATGGGCACAAATTGTCCGGCTAGCAGTTTCATCAGAGAGGGTGTGATCAGTGGCGCCAGCATGGTGGCCACCGCCGTCAGGGTAACAGAGAGAGCAAGGTTGGCTTTGGCAATAAAGGACATCACATTGGAAGCCAGGCCGCTGGGAGAGGAGCCAACCAGGATGATCCCTGCGGCAACCTCGGGCGGGAAGCCGAAGGTAGTGGCAATGGTAAATCCGACGATGGGCATAATGGTGAACTGGCAGGCCAGGCCCAGCAGGACCCCCTTTGGCATCTTTACCACGCCGGCAAAATCCCGGAAGCTCATCTGAGATCCCATTCCAAACATAATGATCTGGAGCAGGGGCACAATGCTTGCTTTTAACTCGAACCGGCCCCATTTGATAAACAGTCCCGGGTAGAACATGGAGATGGAGACTGCCGCAAAGATCATGATGGTATAGGAGAAGCCTTTGGAAAGAGGAAAACCGCGAACGCCAAAGGCCAGCAGTATGAAAAAAGCGATTAAGAATGGCCTGCTGAGAACCCTGCCAGGCGAAAGGATGGTTGCCAGGAACAGCAACAGGAAGAGACCCGACAGGCCCAGTAAGAATTTGTAAATATTTCTTTTCTTCATAGTTTGACGGGGAAGATATAAAGTTATTTAATAATTTGTATGGCTAAACCAACAGAACCTACTATGGAATTGCATAAAAACCGCAGGTCGTTTCTGAAAAAGGCCGGATTAGGCGGATTGGGACTGGCTATGCTTAAACATGCCTCTGCCGGGGAGCAGATTGAATACCTTACTCAGGATGTCAGCCGGTATTCCGCACCCAGCGATCTGAAGATTACGGATATGCGAATTGCTCAGCTTGGCAATGTTCCCATCGTGAAAATTTATACGAACCAGGGCGTGCACGGACTGGGTGATGTGCGTGACGGAGCCGATAAACGATATGCCCTGATGCTGAAGAGCCGTATCCTGGGAGAGAACCCCTGCAACGTGGAGCGGATTTTCAAGATTATCAAACAGTTCGGGGATCATGGAAGACAGGGCGGTGGCGTTTCGGGTGTGGAAATGGCCCTCTGGGATCTCACAGGAAAGGTTTATCATGTCCCCCTTTACCAGTTACTTGGCGGGAAGTACCGCGACAGGGTCAGGATCTACGTGGATACACCGGCCGTAAATGATCCGGAGCAGTTTGCCATAAGGATGAGGGACCGCATCGATCAGGGCTTTACCATTTTGAAGATGGATATCGGTATTGGCCTGATCAGGGAGATTCCCGGGATACTTACCAATACGGAGCCCTGGGGGGATATGCGCGGTTGGGAACAGGAAAAGGGAAGCTACGGGCTGACCATGCATCCTTTCACCAGGGTTCAGATAACCGACAAAGGAATCGCCGAGATGGTGAAATACCTGGCAGCCATGCGGGAGCAGGTGGGCTGGGAAGTTCCCGTAGCCATTGATCACCTGGGACATATGGGGCTGAACAGCATGATCAGGCTCGGAAATGCATTTGAGCCTTACAATATCGCCTGGCTGGAGGACCTGATTCCCTGGCAGTATGTGGATCAGTGGAAAGAGATATCCCGGGCTATCCATGTCCCCACGCTCACCGGGGAAGATATCTATCTGAAGGAGGGCTTCCGGGAGCTGATTGAGAAGCGTGCCGTGGATATGGTGCATCCCGATCCGGTTTCTGCCGGAGGCTACCTGGAAACCAAACGAATTGGAGATTATGCGGAGGAGAAGGGGATCGCCATGGCCCTCCACCACGCCTCCTCCCCGGTCTCTTTTATGGGTTGCGTTCATACAGCAGCGGCCACGGAGAACTTTGTGGCCCTGGAACACCACTCGGTGGATAATCCCTGGTGGGAGAATCTGGTTACCGGTCTGGATAAACCACTGGTGAAAGAAGGTTATGTTTCGGTTCCTGAATCCCCCGGGGTGGGAGTCGAGCTAAATGAAGAGGTGGTAAAAGAACATCTCCGCAAAGGGGAAGAACTGTTTGCTCCCACAGAGGAGTGGGATGCCCGCCGCTCCTGGGACCGGCAATGGAGTTAACTGAGAAATTAAAGATATACCAATGAAGTATTTGATTGTATGGTGTTCGGCTTGCCTCCTGATGGGAAATGTCCATGATAGTTCCCTGAAAAACGAAGGCCTGACTCCCGGTTTTCTTAGCTGTGAATACCTGGAGAATCCATTTGTGGTGGATGTGGCACAACCCCGTCTGGCCTGGATCAATACGGCCCGGGAGGGAGAACGGGGACAGAAACAGACAGCCTGGCAGGTGCGTGTGGCCAGTTCCGTGAAGCTGCTGGAGGAACCCGATCTCTGGGATAGCAAAAAGCAATTGTCCATGCAGTCGGTCAGGGTTAAGTACCAGGGGAAAGAGCTGGAATCCGGGCAGGAGTGTTGGTGGCAGGTGAGGGTCTGGGACCGGAACGATGTTGTTTCTGACTGGAGCGATCCGGGTATGTGGCGCATGGGCTTGCTGAATCCTGACGACTGGAATGCTCAGTGGATCGGGGCCCCCTGGCAGGGTGAGGAGCCCATTGAACGCCCCGGGCAGCCAGACGGAGAGCCTGAAGATATGGGTCCCCCGGCCCCCATGCTCCGGAAAAACTTCGAGGTGGAGAAAAGGGTCGAAAGCGCCGTGGCGTATGTATGCGGACTGGGTTATTTCGAGTTTTTTCTCAATGGGAACAAGGTGGGGCATGATGTGCTGGTCCCTAACCAGACCAATTATGGCTACAGGCCGAAACTGCAGGATGCTCGGATTGCTTTACCGGATTCTTTCTCCGAATACAAAGTGATGTATCTGGCTTACGATGTGAAGGATTATTTGCGAAAGGGGAAGAATACCATTGGCAGCATCGTGGGAAACGGGTTTTACAACCCGGGGAAGTTCTGGACGGAAGGGTACGGCACCCCCAGGTTCCTTTGTCAGCTGCATATTACCTATACCGATGGTACGGAAAAACTGGTACTAAGTGACAGCAGCTGGACCGCTTCAAAGAGTCCCATCCTGTTGAATATGGTATACTATGGAGAAATCTATGATGCTCGGGAAGAACAGGCGGGATGGTGCACCCTACAGTTTGACGATTCGCACTGGGAGGCAGCGGCCGTGCGGCGGCCTCCGGAAGGAAGGCTGGTGGCTCATACGGCCCATCCCGACCAGGTCACGGAAAGGCTGGCCCCGGTCTCCGTGGAGAAGCTGGGTGAGGGGCACTATTTCGTGGATTTCGGAGTAGAGATTTCAGGATGGGTCAGGCTCATCGATGTGAAAGCTCCCATCGGGCATCAGGTGGAAATCATTCCGAAAGCCAACCTCTATTCGGGAAAAAACACCTATATCTTTGGTGAAGACGGGCTCAAAACCTATGCTCCTCGCTTTAACTGGTTTGTTTTCAGTGGGTTGGAAATAAAAAACTGGCCGGGAGAGTTAAAACCGGAACAGCTGGTCGCGGAAGCGGTAAATACTTACATTGAACCTTCGGCCACATTTGAAAGCTCCAACGGACTTTTTAATGAAATCAACCGGATCTGGCGAAGTAGCCAGCTTGATAATATGCACGGGGGAATCGCCAGCGATTGTCCCCACCGCGAACGATCCGGATATACGGGTGATGGTCAGATTGCCTGCAATACGGTGCTGCACAATTTTGACGCGAGGAATTTTTACCAGAAATGGATCACAGATATGCGGGATGCACAAATCCCGGAGAGTGGTTATGTCCCCAACGGAGCCCCCTGGCAGCCGGGATGCGGGGGAGGACCTGCCTGGGGTGCGGCTATTTGTGTGATGCCCTGGGAATACTACGTGCAATATGGTTCCCGGGATATGCTGGAAGATAATTATCAGGCCATGAAGGGCTACCTGAGGTATCTTCTTAGCTGGACAGGAGAGGATGGGATCATGCATTCCAGGCGCACAGGCAACGATGGCTCGATTATAAAGTGGTACAACCTGGGCGAATGGCTTCCCCCGGGCGAGCTTATTCCTGATGAAATGGTGCATACTTTTGTGCTCTGGTACTGTGCCCACCTCACTTCAAAGACTGCAGGGGTGCTGGGCATGCTGGATGAGGCTGAGCTGTATCAGCAACTCGCAGAACGGACCAGAGAAGCATTTCAAAAACGCTTTTATAAGGAAAACGAGGGATCCTATGGCGATGCCGGCGGAAATATTCTCGCTCTGAAAATGGAAGTTCCGGAGGAGCAGTATGCACAGGTGCTTGCTGCACTGAAGGCAGGGATCCTCAAGAACGGGGGTCACCTGGATACCGGAATCCTGGGCACCCGCTTTTTTTTCGAGGTGCTGGCCGGTCATGGACTGAATCAGCTTGCCTTTGAGGCCATGAACAAGCGAACGGAACCCTCCTACGGACACTGGATCGAGTTGGGCTCTACGACCACCCGGGAGAACTGGAATGAGGAAGGTTCTCACAATCATCCCATTTTTGGGGGCGGCCTGGTATGGTTTTACCGGAACCTGGCAGGCATGCAGGCCGATCCATCGGAACCGGGCTACCGGCATATTATCTTCAGACCACAACCCGTCAGGGAACTGGAATATGTGAGCTATAAAAACAACACCCCTTATGGCCGGGGAGGGATCACATGGAAAAATGAAGAAAATGCTTTTGTGATGGAGGTGGAAATTCCGGTGGGCTGCCGTGCTACGGTTCATGTGCCGGCTGATGTCTCTTCTGAGATCACAGAGGGAGGCTTAGCCACGGATCAGGCAGAGGGGATTACTTTCAGGGAGTGGAAGGAGGGCTATGCCCTGTTCGAAGCTGAAAGCGGATCATACAGTTTCCGTGTTGCCCATTGAAACATACATACCTCACATTTCGATGGAAATCATTACGGAGCACTTATAATTTTGAGCGATTACCTGGAATGACCTATCAGGGGGCTTAATCCAGTTCCCTGTGCCAGAGGGCGACCCTGACATTCTGACTTTCGCGCAGGTGTTCGGCCAGACGTTCGGCACAGTATACCGAGCGGTGCTGGCCTCCGGTACATCCGTAGCTGACCCGCAGGTGGATGAAGTCCCGGTCTTCGCATTTTTCAACAGACATATCGACCAGTGAAAAAGTAGCACTTAAAAATTCATTTACATCGCTTTGTTGCTCCAGGTATTCGATCACCGGCTTATCCTTGCCGTTGAATTCCCTGAGTTTCCAGATATGGTGCGGATTGGAGATTAACCGGCAGTCGAATACGTAACCTCCGCCATTCCCGTGTGGATCCTCGGGAATCCCGTGTTTGTAACTGAAGCTGTTGATGTTGACGGTCAGGGTGGATTTTCTGCCCCCTTTGTCTTTAAAGCGCTTCAGCTTCGGAGCTTTTAAGAGCTGTTCATATACCTGGAGCAGGGCGGGGATCTCCACGGGCAATTTCACATGGTGAAGGATCCACTTCAGGTCGTTCAGGGCATAGGGAATGCTTTTCAAAAAATGAGTCTTCTTTTCATAGAATCCTCTGAATCCATATGCACCCATGGCCTGCATGATCCTGATCAGGACATAGGCAAAGTAAGACTCCCTGAATTTCTCCGCATTTACCGAAGGATAGTTGGCCAGGCCGGCGATGTAGTGTTCCAGAAGCTCCTCACGGACCGCCGGAGGAATATCAGCTTTGGAGTCATAGAGCAGCGAGGCCACATCGTACTGCAGTGCTCCCTTCCTGCCTCCCTGGTAATCGATAAAATAGGGTTTATCGTGGTGATACATCACGTTGCTGGACTGAAAGTCACGGTAGAGGAAGTAATTGGTATCCTGTTCCAGGAGATAATTAATCAGTGTTCCATAGTCGTTCTCCAGCAACTGTTCATTAAAAGGGATCCCGGCCAGCTTGAGGAAATAGTATTTGAAATAACTGAGGTCCCACTGCATACTCTGCCTGTCGAAACTGGAACGCGGATAGCATACCGAAAAGTCCAGACCCTGTGCACCGGTAATCTGGAATTTTTGAAGTTCTGTTAATACCTCTTTATAAACAGCAAGCAGAGTATCAGGAAAATGACCATTGTCTCTGACCCTGAAGATGTAATCGAAAAGGGTGGTATTCCCCAGATCCTCCTGCAGGTAGGCGTGATTATCCAGATCAATCAGGTAGATCTCGGGAACGGCCAGCCCCAGTGAATGGAAGTGCCTGCTGAATGCAATAAATGCCTCATTCTCCTCCCGGTCCCTGTTGATGGCACCTATGGCGGAGCTTTTTGTTCCCCTGATCCGGTAATACTCCCGGGGGGAGCCTGAAGCAGGTAATTTGGTAATGGAAATAATGCCCTCTCCGCACCACGTGTAAAACAGCTTATTCAACCTCTCAAGTATGGTCTGGCTCATATCCGCATTTTCAGCATTTCGATCTGCAATTCAAAGATATTTAATTCTTGAATGCCGATTCCAGCAGCTTTTGAACAGGTCCGGTAATGGGCAGATGTGTGGCTCCGCAGGACCGGGAGGCCTGCTTACACAGAACAGCATATTCCTCTTTTGTTCCACTCAGAGACGCGGGATCGGTCAGGGCCGCAAGGGCCGCCCTGGCAAGTTGGGAAAGACGCACGGAATGGGGTTCCACCTCCAGCAGCCTTTCATTGTCTTCAAAGGCCGGAGCCAGTTGTTCATGGTTGTCCGACCAGGGTTCCAACATGAGTATTAAGCTGTCACGGGCTGCTTCCTCGCCCGATTCTATCCAGCGATCCACATACAGTCCGAAACGATAGGCCACATAACTTTCCGGCAGGGCCGCATCCACCATTCTGTTCAAAGGTGTTGTGGTGTAGAGCATGGGTTCATACAGTTCAATCCGGGCAAACATCTTGTCTTCCTGCAGAAGGCCGGTCAAGGTCAGTAATGGCTCCAGATATGGTTCTGAAACCATAGCGGCCAGAAGAATGTTCCGATAGCTAAGGTGTTTCATTCCAAGCTTCTCCAGGTAAGTATCCAGGACCATCAGGCGCCGGTACATATCTGCCGCATCCCCGGTCAGTACCGCAGGGCTCCACAGTTTCTCCCCAATGGCTGCCGCCCGTGGCCATATCCTTGATTCAATGCTTAGGCTATCTACCTGTTCGGTCCACATACATGCTTCTCCTCCGATCAGAAATTCTTCCTGAGCAGGAGTCAGAGCTTCAATCTTTTTAAATTCCGGCAAAGGGACTCCTGCAGTCATATCGCTTCCGCCGGAGCGCCGGCCCTGGAGTGCCAGGTTAAATACGGAGATTTTAGAGGAACCGACGATTGAATCGCCATGCAGGGAGATTTCAAATTCCATTTCTCCCATGGGTCCCTCCACCAGAAAGGAGAGATGGTTCCCTTCAGTGGTCACCTCCGTGAAGCCCAGGGGGCTATCCAAAATCTCCACGATTCCTCTCCGGGTTTCTCCTTCGCCAAATATATACAGGGCGCCATCCATAAGCATTTCGCCAATGCTCAGGGTGCAATCCCATCCTTTCCAGTTCAGGGAGTCGATTTTAATATCGACAGCCCCTTGAATTACGCGAGCGCATTCCCCGTAGCTCTGCTGCGGGGTAAGCGAGCACATTTAAAATAAACAATTAATCGATGATTCCTCGCAGCTTGCTGCGAGGAGAATCAATTACAGCTGGATCTACCTGGTAGTGAAAAGAAGCATTTTGTTTATGATCCAGATAATATCCTGCCGAAAGCACAGCTTTATTTCCCAAACGGGCGCTTTCCCATAGCGAATTCTGATCACGCCAGCTTTGAACGGAAATTTCTCCCCGGGGAAGGTCGGGATGCAGGATCTCATCCCATCCCATCATTTTTTTCCATGGGATGCCACGATCTTTTGCAGGCGGATATTGAAATGGGCCTGCAGGGCGTGGGGATCTTTCAGTTCATGCTCCCTCATATATTTCTGTATTTCCGGATTTTCGTTCCACTGGGTGGGAACCACCTCATCCCCGCCAATATGCAGGTACTCCTCCGGAAATAGGCCGGACATCTCGCCAAAGAACTGATCCAGAAACTCATATACCTCATCCCTGGTGGGATCCATGGCCGGTTGAATTCCCAGCATGGCCGAGTCGAGTTCATAGGGTCCGGGGCCACTGGCCAGTTCCGGATGACCCACAAACCAGGCAGCGGTGTGCCCGGGAACATCAAATTCCGGAACCACCCTGATGCCCCTGTCCGCTGCGAATTCAATGATCTCCCGGATATCATCCTGCGTGTAATAGTCCCCGTTGGAACCAAATTCATGCAGTTTCGGGAAGAGTTTTGATTCGACTCTGAATGCCTGGCTCTCGGTCAGATGCCAGTGGAAGACATTCATCTTTAAGGCAGCCATCGCCTCCAGGTTTCGGATTATCACCTCTCTCGGGATCCAGTGCCTGCAGGCATCAATCATCAGGCCCCGCCAGGGGTACCTGGGATGGTCTTCCAGGCGCATGACGGGAATCACCCATTGGCCCTCCTGCTTGACGGCCAGTTGAAGAAGTGATTCCAGGGCATATAAAATGCCGGTCTCTTCCGGAGCCTTCACCACAATCCTGTTTACTGTTACCTGGATGGAATAGGATTCGTCATCATCCAGGGATGGATAGGGTCTTTCATCTCCGCTGCATTGGATGATCAGGCTCTTGTTGCTGCCAGCTCCCAGGTCCATGCCGGTTGCCCCGGATAGTTTTTTATAGAACCTCTGTATGGCGCGCTCAAGCCTGGGGGTAGAAAGTGTTGAAAATTCATGTGTCCAGCCCGGATTCAGAATAAATTCTCCCTTTCCCAGTTTCATTTCTGCAGGAAGGGGCATCAAATGAATGGATGCACGGTCCTCCACGGAGACGGGAGGAGGGGCAGGTTTTAGAAATCCAAACCAGGCAGTGGCCGCGGCCAAAAGCAAAAAAAGAATTATCCAGGCAATAATTTTCAGTACTTTCTTCATCATATTCAGATAGTTGGGATTATTTCACAATGACCTGCCGGAGCGATAAATCATATTGCTGTCCTTCACTGAGAAGGTAGAATTCTCTGCTATCTGCAGGAAGCATGTAGATGGTGTCTCTTTCGGCCGACCAGCGGGTACCGTCGTAGATAGCTACATAGCTGTTTCCAAAAACAGTGAACTGGTCCCCCTCCACAATGATGCCTGTATCCTCATCCAGGCCGATTCCCAGCAATCCAGGATGCTTTTCCAGAATCTCAAACATATCAAACTGGCGGTTCCGGGCAAAGAGGTGCTGATCAATGGCCACATGAGTAATAAAACCCAGGCCTTCTTCATGATCGCCCGTCATGATGGTGTTCTTCCTGGTGTCTCCCCTGGCCAGGTAAGAACCCTGAATGGTGGCTCCGGCAGAGCTTCCTGCGATCACTCCGCCCCGCTCCAGAAGCTTAAAGAAGGCTCTGTGTGTTCTGGTATTCAGATATGAATCTGCATGCCGCCACTGCCGGCCCCCGCTGAACCAAACCCCTGCTGCATGATTGATGGCTTCCACAAAAGCCTTGCTGTTTGCTTCGTTCCGGTCTCTGGTATGCAGGACGCTTACCTCTGTAAATCCTTTCTCGATAAAGATGTTCCGAAAGTTCTCCAGGTCTTTTTCGCTCAGGCTGTCACTGGTAATGGCTGTCGGAATGACCACGACGGGAGCATCGGCTCCCCCGGCCAGCTCCATAAATTTCGTATAGAAAACATCCGAAGCGGCTCCGCCGATAATCAGGAGGGTTCCGTTGGATGGACCGTGACTCTCCGGGTGGCCGGACCTGACTCTTGAGGATGTTGGCTTATCTGACTGGGAATGGCTTTCCACACAAAACACCAGGGCAAGGAGCATGATCAGTGGGAATGAGAATCGCATGAACTTAAGTTTAGATATTTGGTTTTTTTTCAAACTGGAAGGTTTTTCCGTGACCGGAATAAATAGTCCGGGCTCCCTGGCCGGTTACTTTGCACCGGCTCCCCTTTAACAAATCCGGATCCTTTGCATAGATAGGCAATTTTGGACTGAAAACAAACGGTCCCCTGTTTTGGGCCAGGTGTCGTCAATCGGAAATCAGCAGCTGGATGATAAAGTCGTCCGGCTGATAATCGTTACCACTTCCCGACAGGGGAGCAGGTCCATCAGCGCATACCTCTGCCACATACCTGGAACAATGCCAGTTGCGGTTAAGATTTCACATCCGGTATCAGGGAGACCGGCCAACAGGCAAATGAAAAGAGTATTAATTGTTCTTTGTCTCCTCTCTTCATTCAGGAGGGTGAGTGTTGAGGAAAGCTTGCTTGTTAATGGACTATTAACTTCCGGGAGATCCTTTCCCCGCCTTCAAAGAAGACCTGAACCAGGTAAAGACCGGGAGTAAACGCGGATATATCTAATCCGGTGCTGAAAGCACTCATATCCTTTTTCAGCTCCACCGCTGCACCTGACATCGGAAGAATCTCGATTTTGCTGATGGCTCGGTTTGATTCAATGTAGACCAGTTCGTATGCCGGGTTTGGGAAGAGCCTCAGGTGTATCTCCTCCCGGCCCGGATTGGCAAGGGGTCCGCCGGCATCACCGGGCATGTTTGCATCCAGCCAGTTCAGGCGCCTTTCAATCCAATTCTTTAATTTTCCGATTTCGGAATAAAAAGTAGTGGGAATATACCCTACTTCGGGAGCGCCCACATTTTCACCCAGGATATCCCACCGGGTATAATGTCGCCTCTGGGCTTCGCTGAGGTAGTTTGTTACCGAATCAATATAGGAAAAGATATTTTCTGTGGATAACACCGATTCCCTGAGGGATTCATATCTGTGCCTGATATTGTTGGCAAAATGTTCATCCTGGAGGAGCCTGCTCATATATACCGGGGGTGTTGGCCAGACATCACAATCATTTACCTGATAGGCCCACCCTGACCCATCTGTATGGGTGAACATATAGCAATCCCAGATATCTTTCCAGGCCCAGTCGTAGTCCCACGGAGGACCAGAATGGATTCCCCCCCCCTTGCTCTCCTTGTCCTTGAACAGATAACGGCTCTTTTTATAGGCATCCACATTTCTGGATACCTCACTCAGAATAAAGTAATCCCTGAAAGAGTTGACATCTATATACGCTTCATACCCGGTTGCGGAATTCTTAAAGCCGGGCCCGTGAAGTACCTCTTCAAAGGAGTTCACAAAATTCCGGAGGTAGTGTTTCTGTTCTTCGGTAATTGCATCCGGTTTGGGGTAGTAGTAGACAAAATGCACCCTGCCCCCGGGTTTGTCAAAAGGCGGGTATGAGCTGAGCCATGAATCTTCTGAGGAGTAGTAATCGGTTTTGAAAATATATCCTCCGGTGACAGGGTCTCCGCTGTTTTCTGTTTCCAGGAGCCTGGCGATATCCACACGGTTCCTGTCCCTCTTGATCTTTTCCGTCAGTACATAGCCCCCTTCATAGCTGTTGTTAATAACGACTTCGCAATGGCGGGTGCGGGGTGCATAATGCCCCATGCTTCGGAACAGTTCTCCGGCCAGAGCATTCCGGAGGAAGGATTTGTCATTGTAGTTGGCCAGCAGGATCCAATCGTTTTCCTCGGGCAGGCCCAGTAAGGAAACATTCAGGTTTTCAGAGGCTTCATTTCGTGTTTCAAAACCGTAGGGTTTTTGAGGGAGCGTGGCAGAATAGGCTCCCCGGATTTCTATCCCCGCGTTTCCATCATAGACATTTCCTGAATCGGAAGCATAATTGAGCTGGCCCGGGCCATTATCAATGACCTTCAAATGAGCTTTTATCTTGGGTTCATCGGGGATTGGGAATCCGCCGTTTGTTTCCACAACAACAACCGGAATATCCATGCCCTCCTGGGCAAGACCGGCATTCAGCAGAATAAACACCAGAAGGATAAGAAAACCTGCTTTCATGGTAGGCTAATGTAGCCAATTTATATGTGAATAAAAGGGAGGGAGGGTCATGCGTTCTGCAGGCGGAGGATCGAGAACAAAAGCTGATAAAATCAGGACCTTACCTTATTTTGAGCCAGGAGTCCGCTGAGGAGCAGCAGCGTTGAGATCGCGAAAAGGGAAATCCCCACCCCAAAATGGTCGGCGGCCCATCCGAGAACCAGAGCAAGAATGGTGGTCAGAATGGTCCGTAAGAGCGACTGGGCTGAGATTACGGAGGTGAGAATCTCCCGGGGGACCTCATCCGCAATCGCCCCCGTTAAAAGTGGTTTCCGGATATTTTCCATTATATAGATCCCGGTGAAGAAGAGCAGGGAAAGGATCCAGAATTCCTTTTTAAAAGCCATGCCGCTTACAGCCCCTGCAAGAAACCCAGCCATCAGCGTCAGGAACGCCATGTTAAAACGGCTTCTTTGGGCAAGGAACCAGGAATATTTTGAGGCGGTTGAGGTGGCCAGGTAGATCAAGAAATAGAGGGCACCGATCAGGAGCCCGCTCTTTTGTTCCACATTCCGGTGTACCAGGATGGGAATCGTGACTGCCAGATTGAACATCACCAGTTGAATGTAATCCTTGACAGAACGAAGATAAGCCGTATGGGCCGCCGAGCTGTATATGATCTTCAGAACCTGCGGCTTTTTTAAGAGTTTCAACAGCATCCGGGTGGCATTCCCGAGGCGGTTGCTTCTTTGGGTAATGGTGGGTTCCAGGGAGCGGTTTAAGGCAGCGGGATAGCTCAGGATCAGGAGGAAATTCAACACATAAGGAGCTGCAGAGTAAAGGAAAACACTTTGATAGGAGCCTCCGGAAAGCACAATAATTCCGGCTATCAGAGCCGATATGGCGGAACCCTTCTGCGACCAGGAGCGGGTATGCCCGTAATAGTCGGCAGAATGCTTTTCCATATGAATTATTTTCAGATAGTCCATGATCATCCCCTTGTGAGTGCCGGAACGAAAGGCCTCAGCCAGGCCAAACAGTATGAAAGCAATCAGGAAGAACCAGAAATCCTGAAACAAATAAAACAGGACAAATGAACCGATGTACAGGATAAAAGATCCTGCCAGGGCCCTTTTACGGCCAAAGGTATCCGCAATGATCCCTGAAGGAATTTCAAACAGGTTGGTGATTACCTCCCGGACTGCATATAAGAGGCCAATCTGGGTAAAAGAAATTCCTTTCCCCACAAGAAACAGAATAAAGAAGGCATCAAAGAACCTCAGGTTCTTCAGGAATCCATACAGGCAGAACTTGATGTATTGCCTGTCCTTAATGAAGCGCTCCTTTTTGCTCATTCCTTAAAGGTAAGCTCAAAGCCCGGACCTGGTCCTGATTCAGCAGGCGCATCAGGGAATACAGAAAAGGCGGATTCCGGGAATTTCTAGTTGTTTCCCATTTTGGTTTCAATGACCACCACTCCGTTGGATCCACGGGTACCATAGATAGAGGCACTGGCATCCTTAAGAACATTGATGGACCTGATATCGCAGGGATGGATATAGCTGATGTTGGTGGTGACTCCACCATCCACCACATAAAGCGCTTCATTGGACATATTCACCGAGGTTCCGCCCCGGATATATACGGCACCTCCTGTGGCTGTTCGCTGTACCAAAACTCCCGGGAAACGCCCCACCAGCAGATCAAACACATTGGTATAATTGCAGAATTCGTTATTCTCCTGCTCCAGGTTGTTAACCGCGTAATTCAAATCCTGGGAATTGATATAGCCATACCCTGTTGCCAGCTCTCTGTTGGATTTGGTATCAATAAACACCAGGTTTACAAAAAGGGTATCGGTATCTGCTTCCACCTTGCGGATCACGGTTTTAAAGGCTTTTGTCTTGATGATCACTCTGTCTTCTTCCATGCTTACGATGGAAAACATGCCAAGACTGTCTGATTTCACCGAGGCCTTGCTTTTCTTGGTATTTACCTCAATGTTTTGGAGGGGGTATTTATTGAAGGCCGTGATCTTCCCGTACACCACCCTCGTTTGGGCCTGAGTGGAAGCGAAAAACAGGATTAATCCGAGAAAAAGAATGGACCGTTTCTTCATGATATGATATGTTTTTACTGTTAAAATTATTTTTACCTGTCTGCCCCTTAACTCCCCCGGGTGCAGGTGGGGATAAAGGATGGCGAAAGTTAATCAGTTTGTCAGAAAAATACAGGTTTGTCAGGGTTTTTTATATCCCGGTCATTGCAGCTGGCAGGAATTGAACAACACAGGCTGTCAGTCCAGCAGCTCATCCACCGATTTCCGGAGAAAACCACGCGTATAATAATCCTCGTCGACAATTTTGCCATTCCAGGCAACAATATCCAGATCTATGCTGCGGGGACCAAACTTCGGATTCGAACGGTCGCGGCCCATTTCATCCTCAATTCCTTTTAAAAGTTTTCTCAGATGCTCCTGATTTAAATGCGATCTGATTTTAGCGGCCCCATTGGTAAAATCGGGCTGCGTTAATATTCCGACGGGACTGGTTTTTACAAACCGGGATACCTTAATAAGCTCCACCTTTTTTTGCAGGATTTCCAGCATTTTAGCAATGTTTGCCTCCGCATTTATATTAGACCCGATGCCGATGATGACCACATTCATCGCTTTGCCTTCATCTCCATGGAAACAGATTCTGCAAAGCGCAATGCATGCGGTTTATCCACTTCCACGCGTACAGAGATCACCCTTTCATCTTCCATGATCAGATCCAGGATTTTTTTGGTCAGTACTTCAAGCAATTTGAATTTTCCATCCTGGACCAGAGCAATTACTTTTTTTGTAATGGTTTTATAATCAAATATTTCCCTTGGCTCATCTGTTTCCAGTACCGGTTCGGGGATGTCTGTTTCGATTTCCAGATTTATTACCACGTCTTGTTTATTTACCAGTTCCTCGGGATTAAACCCGATATAAGTTCTGATCAGCAAATTCTTCACGCGTATGATTGCCATAATTCTTAAACGTTTGGACCCAGGTTTTCACCACCATCGGCAAAAAGCAATTGCCCGGTTAAAGATTCATTTTGGAGGATATATTCGATACTCTGAATAATGGGATCGACTCCCCCCGATTTTTTCATCGGAATATTTTTAGCCAATCTATACAGGTAGTTCTCGTCTTTGTCCTCAGGGGGCAAAGTGACTCCCGGTGCAATGGCATTCACCCGGATATCCGGAGCAAATTCGAGGGCTGCCATCCTGGTTAACTCCCAGAGGGCCTTTTTTGAAATCGAATAGGCAGCATAATTTGACTTATTTGTTGTAATTCGTGTGTCCACCAAATTGATAATATTTCCGGTTTTACACGCAACAGCAAAGTCCCGGATAAGCACAAATGGCGCTTTCAGATTCACGTTTATCTGCTGTTCCAGTAGCTCCAGGGTGGTTTCTTTCAGGTATCCGGGATTGAATACGGAAGCATTATTTATAAGCAATTGAAAACTACCAAGTTGTGAGAGAATCCCTGGGATAAGCGAAACAACATCATTTGTTTCGGCCAGGTCTGCTCTCACCGGATAAAAGACCTGATTCGGGTATTTCGATTCCAGTAAATGAACAAATTCACCGGCCATCTTCCCGGATGAGTTGTAATGGACAATGACATCCCACCCTTTTTCAGCCAGGTGTTCTGTAATGGATCTGCCGATCCGTTTTGATGCGCCTGTTACAAGTGCGGTTTTTTTCATCCTGGATATTTATATCAAAAATAAGATAAAAGACGGACCCTGGTCCTGGTTCTGTTTTTAGATAAACAGCCGCCCCTGACAAAAAGTTTGCAGAAAAAAACCCGGGTGCAGGAATTTATCTACCGGCAATGCCTTTGATTATTTCTTCTTAACTTTAAACCAATTTGTTCATATGTAGCTTAATGCTTTTAGATGAAAAACGCAACACTTGACTTATCCGGATGGGTGCAGGATTATACCGGAGATCTCTATTCATGGGCTTTGCATAAAGTTTCGGATCCGGAACTGGCCAGGGATATTGTCCAGGATACCTTCCTGGCAGCCGCTGAGAAAATCGGCGGTTTTAAAGAGGAAAGTTCACCCAAGACCTGGCTATTCTCTATTCTGAATCATAAAATCATCGATCACTACAGGAAAAAAGTAAAACAACCAGTCAGGGTCGATAATCAGGTATTTTCCACATTTTTTGATGCAGGGGGAAGCTGGAAAACGGATAAAAGACCGCAGCCATGGGAGGAAGATGCAAATCTGCTGGATGATCATGATTTTCAGGCTGTATTGAAGCATTGCCTGGATGCTTTGCCTGAAAGTTGGAACACTTGTGTCAAATTAAAATTCTTTTCAGAAAAAAAGGGGGAGGAGATTTGTCAGGAATTGAACATATCTCCTACGAATTACTGGCAAATCATACACAGGGCCAAGTTGCATCTGCGGGATTGTATTGAGCAAAAGTGGTTTACTGATTGAAGTTGAACTTATGAAAAAATTGATGAATTTTCTGTTTCTGTCCTGCTATAAAGCAACGGAACTGATTGAGAAGAAGTTGAATTTCAGGCTTTCAATAAAAGAGAAGCTTCAGTTAAAAATGCACAAAATGATGTGCAGTGCATGCTCTCTTTATGAAAAGCAAAGCACTTTCCTGGAAAATGGAATTTCTTTGAGCCCAAAGGAGGAATTTTCCAAAGAAGACATAAAGAAGCTGAAACTGAGAATTTCTGAGAAGCTGTCTGAAATAGGATGATACATTCTCAGGAAATGTCCATTCCCGGGTATCAAATAGGAGATAATCATCTGTCGATCGATAAGTTCAGGGAGATGGACTACCTGGCCGTGGAGCGATATCATTTGCCGGTAGAGCTGATGATGGAGAATGCCGGATTACAACTGGCCAGGCTTGTGGCTCATTTCCTGCCCTCCGGCGGGAAAGTGCTGATAGGAATTGGTCCGGGGAATAATGGAGGTGGAGGGTTGGTGGCGGCCAGGCGCTTATCGGGCTGGGGATTCCAGACCCATCTGGATATCCCTTTAAAAGACATCAATGATTTAACGAAGATTCAGTTGGATCGGGCATTGGCCACCGGTGTCAGTAATCGTCCGGTAAACGATCCCGGCATTTTTGTAGATGCTTATCTGGGATTCTCGCAGCGATTGCCACTTCCGGACGCCATCCGTCAATCTGTGGATATGAGCAAAACACTCATATGTCCCCGGATTTCCCTGGATATTCCAACCGGTTTTGATAAAAGCACCGGAAAAACAGATTTTAATCCCGGAGTTATTCTCACCCTTGCGGCCATGAAAACAGAATTGCTGTCACTGTCCGGCGAATCCGAAATGTATTTAGCCGATCTTGGAATTCCCGAAGTCATATATGGGCACTATGGTATAAAGCAACCCTCGCAGTTCAGGTATGGCGGATTGCTGAAATGCATTTTATAATACCACTCTGCGTATTTGAACTCACAGGCTGCAGAGCCTCTGTCAGCTTTTCAAAAATCCTCTACAAATAGAATCAGGTTTTAATCTGATTGCAAAACTTTTGAGAACATTTTTTCAGTCTCTTTCATATTTATTGCTTACGAAATGAAAAATATACTAAAAGGGAAAAAAGTACTGATCACAGCGGGTCCAACCCGGGAATACCTGGATCCGGTCCGGTTTATTACCAATGAATCGAGTGGAAAAATGGGATATGCAATTGCCAGGGAACTAATTTTCCGGGAAGCAGAAGTCACTTTGGTTTCAGGTCCGGTTTCTGTCAGCGCAGACTCCATCAGGAACCTGATTCGGGTGGTTACGGCGCAAGAAATGCTTGCGGCCTGCAAAGAAAAATTCAATAAGACAGATGTTGCCATTTTTACTGCAGCGGTGGCCGATTACCGTCGAAAGTAAAACACTCAGATAAAATCAAAAAATCGGAACAGCTCACGAATATTGAATTCATAAAAAATCCGGATATCGCTGCGGAATTTGGAAAAATGAAGTCCGGCACACAACTTTCCATCGGTTTTGCCCTGGAAACAAATCGCCTTATTGAAAACGGATCCGTGAAATTACATGGGAAAAATTTTGATGCAATCGTGCTGAACAGCCCCGGGAAGGATGAAGGATTCGGACATGATACCAACCGGATCTCAATTCTCAGGGATGATGGCACTCTAAATCCTTATCCGCTGAGATCCAAGGTTGAACTTGCAACTGATATTGTGAATGAGATTGAGCAGGTTTATTTCAAAAAACACTGTTCCGGGTGTTAACAAGGCTTATATCGACCCGGTCAGTAAATTCAATTCTTATAACATTCTTAAAATCGGAATTAAGTTCAGCCGATGTTGCTTTCAGACAGTGTCAGGTTTCAGACTTTCTTCGACCATAGGTACAAACAAATTAGTCATGAACAAATACCTGCTCATCCTCTTACTTCAAACCTTTATGATTCTGGCCTCAGGTCAGTCCGAAGATGTGAACCAGCTCGATTCCAAAAAGCTGAATTCAATTCTGGAAAATGAACGCGTCACATTAATTGACGTTCGAACCTATTCTGAATTTGCCAATGGCCACATCGAAGCGGCCGGCCAGCTTAATTATTATGCCCTTGATTTCAGAAAGAAATTACTGCTTCTTCCCAAAGATAAACCTGTATATCTCTACTGCAATACCGGATACAGAAGCAAAAAAGCTGCTGAATTCCTGGTCGGGAACGGATATGACCAGGTGTATAACCTGGAGCGGGGCATCATGGAATGGGAGCTTTTCGATCTTGCAGTAGTTGTGGAGGCGGATGCCCGGCCGGATACCAAAGATAAAATGGAACCCGACGAATATTATGCTTTGCTCGATTCGGGAAAGCCTGTCTTGATTGATTTTTATGCTCCCTGGTGCGGTCCCTGCAGGCAAATGATGCCTATGATAGACAGCCTGAAAACGGCCTATGCCGGAAAAATCAATGTCATAAAAATCAATGCAGATGCCAGTAAGAAACTGGTGAAAGAGCTGCAGGTATGGAGTGTGCCACATTTCAGTATGTTTCAGAATGGAACCGAAATATTTTCACATTCCGGAATACTGAAAGAGGAGGATCTGACAGTCTTATTTGACCGTTTATTATAAGTAATGTGAGCATATCAAGTGCTGGTCATGTATTCAATAATGACCATATTATCAATCACTCATAAATTTTATACGCATGAAAATTGGATTTATCGGCCTTGGGAAAATGGGTCATAACATGGTACAACGCTTGTTGAACGAAGGCCACGAAGTAGTGGTCTGGAATATGGACCCTGCTCCGGTTATAAGCCTTGAAAAACTTGGAGCTATTGCATCTTTGTCCGTCGCTGAACTGGTTGAAAAACTCCCGGAAAGAAAAATTGTCTGGTTAATGGTTCCTGCCGGAAAGCCGGTAGACGACAATCTCAACCAGCTCCTCGAATTGTTGAACCCCGGGGATATTATCATTGACGGTGGCAATTCGAACTGGAAAGAAACTCAGGCGCGTTCTGCCAGGGCCGGGGAAAAAGAGATCTTTTTTCTCGATTGTGGAACCAGCGGGGGTGTTTGGGGACTTCAAAACGGGTATTGCCTGATGTATGGAGGCGACAAAGCGGCAGCGGATTACGCTGAGCCGGTCTTTAAAACACTCGCTCCGGCCAGCGGATATGTCTATTGCGGTGATTCCGGGTCCGGACATTTTGTAAAAATGATCCATAATGGCATTGAGTACGGCATGATGCAGTCCTATGCGGAAGGCTTTGAAATACTTGAAAAATCGCCATTCGGAATTAACCTGCCCAAAGTTGCCGATGCCTGGCAATACGGAAGTGTAGTACGTTCATGGCTGCTGGAACTGGCGGTGAATGCCCTGAAGGAGGATCCGAAGCTCGAAAAACTGGAAGATTATGTTCCCGACAGCGGAGAGGGACGCTGGACCATTCAGGCAGCCATTGACCTGGATGTACCTGCCCCCGTAATCACCAATGCGCTGTTTGCGCGTTTTCAGTCCCGGCAGAAGGAATCATTTGCAATGAAGATGCTGGCAGCATTAAGGAATCAGTTTGGAGGTCATGCTGTGAAATCAAAAAACTAAGAAGCGATGGATAAGGACAGTTTTATTTACGTGATATTTGGAGCTTCGGGCGATCTTGCCAAAAGAAAGCTCGTTCCTGCCATCTACTCGCTGTATGTGCAGAATCTGCTGTCTGAGAATTTTACACTTCTGGGTGTTTCCCGAACCGGTTTTTCCGATGCTGAATACAGGTTGAACATGATCGCAGCCCTGAAACAATACAATGAAACCGATAACAGGGAAAAGATTCAGGAGTTCGCGGAAAAGTTATTCTATTCGGCTTTGCAGTATGATGACATACAATCTTACGAAATGCTCAGAGACAGGCTGACAGCGCTGCAAAAGCTGAATGCTGTTTCTGGGAATGTCATTTTTTACCTGTCTACACCCCCTGAGTTGTATGCAGTAATACCACAAAAGCTTGCCGGGGCAGGTTTGAATAAGCAGGAAAACGGCTGGAAAAGGGTGATTATCGAAAAACCATTTGGATATGACCTCGACTCAGCCCTGCAACTTAAGGATTTATTACTAAAAGACTGGGAGGAAGAACAGCTCTACAGAATAGACCATTATCTGGGCAAGGAAACCGTGCAAAATTTGCTGGTGACCAGGTTTTCAAATGGAATATTTGAACCCCTCTGGAACAGCAGATATATTCATCACATAGAAGTGACCTCCTCAGAAAGCCTTGGCGTGGAACAGCGGGGAGGATATTATGATCAATCCGGTGCCTTACGCGATATGGTGCAAAATCATTTGCTTCAGGTTGTTGCCTTAACGGCCATGGAACCGCCTGCCACCCTGCAACCCCAGTCCATCCGCAATGAAATATTAAAGGTATTTCAATCATTACGGTCCATTGGAAAAGAGGAGGTTAAAGAGCTTGCCCTGCGTGGACAGTATGTGGCTTCAAGCATCAATGGACTGGGCGTGACGGGTTACCGCGATGAGGATGGGGTGAAGCAGGATTCGGTCACAGAAACCTATGCCGCCCTGAAGTTCTATATCGATAACTGGAGGTGGGGAGGAGTGCCCTTTTATATCCGTACCGGAAAGCGTTTGCCTACCCGGGTTACCGAAGTGGTCATCCATTTTAAGCCAACACCCCATTCCCTTTTCTCCGGTCAGGCCGATTGCAGCTCGTGTAACCAATTGGTAATAAGGATTCAGCCCGACGAAGGCATCCTGTTGAAATTTGGCATGAAAATTCCCGGGGCTGGCTTTGAGGTTCAGAATGTGAATATGGATTTTCATTATTCCGATCTTTCCAGCCAGCGGATACCCTCGGCTTATGAAAGGCTCATCTTCGATTCAATCAGGGGAGATTCAACCTTATTTGCGCGTACGGAAGAGGTCATAGAAGCCTGGAAATTTGTTATGCCCGTGCTTGAAGCCTGGAAAGACAATCCGGAGATACCTCTGTATGGGTATCCTGCCGGATCATGGGGACCGGAAAATGCCGACGAACTCATTGATGATCCCGGAATGACCTGGCGCTATCCCTGTAAAAACCTGGACGGTGACGGTACATACTGCGAATTGTAAATTAGACAGAAGACAAATGAAAGATAAGAGAAACTATCCTGCACAATCAGGCATTAATACGATACGAACACTTTCCATGGATGCGGTACAGGCAGCCAATTCAGGTCACCCCGGGACCCCCATGGCCCTGGCCCCTGTTGCTTATGTCCTGTATGACAGGTTTATGAATTTTAATCCATCCCATCCTCAATGGATCAACCGGGACAGGTTTATATTGTCTGCCGGTCATGCTTCGATGTTGCTTTACAGCACATTACATATTAACGGGTATGATGTAAGCCTTGATGATATGAAAGCATTCCGCCAATTGCACAGCAAATGTCCCGGACATCCTGAATACGGTCATACTCCCGGGGTAGAAACAACTACAGGTCCTTTAGGTCAGGGTGTTGCCACAAGCGTAGGCTTTACCATTGCAGAAAAGTGGCTGGCGGCCAGGTATAATCAGCCCGGTTATACGCTGATAGACTATAAGATATTTGCCCTGGCGGGTGATGGTTGTATGATGGAAGGAATTTCGGGTGAGGCAGCTTCGCTGGCAGGCCACCTCGGCCTGGACAACCTGGTTTGGATTTACGATAACAATAAAATAACCATTGAGGGAAATACAAACCTGGCTTTCAGCGAAGACGTCGCCACCAGGTTTATTGCCTATGGCTGGAACGTGATCAGGGTGGGTGATGCGAATGACCTGGAGATGCTCTCCAGGGCTCTTCAAATGGCCGAAAATGAGAAGCAGCGGCCGTCATTGATCATTGTGGACAGCCATATTGCCTACGGAGCCCCCACCAAGCAGGATACACACGGGGCACACGGATCTCCGCTGGGTGAGGAAGAGATCAGGGCGACCAAACAATTTTACGGATGGGACCCCGACAAGAAATTTTATGTGCCGGAAGAGGTTCGGGAATACAGACGCAATACACAGTTACGGGGACAAGCACAGAACAGGGAGTGGAATGAGCTCTTTGAAAAATACACCGGGGAATTTCCGGATCTGGCTTCGGAAATAAAAACCATTGAAAGTGGCCGGATGCCCGAAGGATGGGATTGCTGTATACCGGTTTTCGAACCGGGGGAGAAGATGTCCGGACGGGCAGCCAGCAGCACTGTACTGAATGCCATTGCAGCAAAAATACCCTTTATGATAGGCGGCTCAGCGGATCTGACTCCCTCCACGCTTACCGGTCTGAAGGATTTCTCCGGTTTTCAGAAAGATAACTTCAGCGGAAGAAACCTGCACTACGGGATCAGGGAACATGCCATGGGAGCCATCGCCAACGGGATCGCTTTAAGCGGACTGAAAACATTCGCCAGTACCTTCCTGGTTTTTTCCGACTATGCCCGTTCATCCATTCGCCTTTCCGCACTTATGAACCTGCCGGTTGTTTTTATTTTTACTCACGACAGTATCGGTGTGGGCGAGGATGGCCCGACCCATCAGCCCGTTGAGCATATAGCCTCACTCAGGGCTATTCCGAATCTTGAAGTAATCAGGCCTGCCGATGCAAACGAAGTATCCGTGATGTGGAAATACATCATGGAACTCAAAAATGCCCCGGTTGCATTGATATTAAGCCGTCAGGATCTTCCTGTGATAGACAGAAACAAGTATGCTCCGGCCTCCGGCGCTCTCAGGGGAGGATATGTACTGGCAGATACCGGCGGAACTCCTGAAATTATTCTTATTGCCACCGGATCTGAGCTGAATCAGGCTCTTGAAGCATTCGAGGAACTTAAGAAGGACGGGATTAAGGCCAGGGTAGTCAGCATGCCAAACTGGAATCTTTATGAGCGCCAGGATGCTGTTTACCAGGAGTCGGTACTTCCATCCCATGTAACTGCAAGGATTTCAATCGAAGCGGGATCCACTTTTGGGTGGAACCGATTTACCGGACTCCCGGGAGTTGGTGAAGCGATGGGAATGAAGACTTTTGGGGCTTCAGGGAAATTAAACAGTTTGCTGGAAGAGTTTGAACTGACCTCCGGCGACATCGTAAAAAAATCTAAATCCATCCTGCAATGAAAATGAAAATAGGGATCGCCTCTGATCATGGCGGATATGAAATTAAACTAGGTCTGAAGCAACGCCTGGAAGAACAAAATTACGAAGTTGTGGATTTTGGAAATTTTCGATTTGAGGCTAATGATGATTACCCCGACTTTGTTATTCCACTGGCAAAGGCCGTTGCCGGAAAAAAAGTTATCAGGGGGATTGCCGTCTGTGGGAGTGGTGTGGGAGCTTCCATTGCTGCCAATAAGGTAGCCGGCGTCCGGGCAGCCCTGGTGCATGATCATTTTTCTGCCCATCAGGGAGTGGAAGATGACGACATGAATGTGCTGTGCATGGGCGGGAGAATCATCGGGATTGAAAAGGCTGGTGAACTGGCAATGGCTTTTTTAAATGCACGTTTCTCCAATGCAGAGAGGCACCGGAGAAGGCTGGAAAAAATATTGATTCAGCCGGTGGAAACCGATCACAATCGCAGAAGAACAGCAGAATAATTCTATAAGAACAATTAAATCTACAGATAATGAATACAAAGACAAAAGCCCTGAATGAGCAGGGAATCAGCTTATGGCTGGATAATATTACCAGGAAGATCCTGGATGACGGAACCCTCGAAAAATATATCAATGAGCTTTCGGTTACCGGTTTAACCTCGAATCCTACCATTTTTGACAATGCTATTGCCAGATCGGATGATTATGATCCGTCAATCAGGGAATCCGGTGGGGACCTGGACAGCGAAGCGCTTTTTTTTACCCTGGCCATTGAGGATATCCAGCGGGCGGCCGACCTGTTTTTCCCGGTGTATGAAAGAACAAACGGAGTGGACGGTTTCGTCTCCATTGAAGTTTCACCGCTGCTGGCCTATGATACAGAAAGCACTATCAAGGCAGCAAAATCTATATTCCGGCAGGTAAACAGACCAAATGTCTTTATAAAAATTCCTGGTACACCTGAGGGATTGCCGGCTATTGAAAGGGTGATTGCTGAAGGGATCCCGGTCAATATTACTTTGCTTTTTTCTGCGGATCAATATGAAGCCGCGGCCAATGCCTGGTTGAAGGGGGTTGAGCTTCGTGCCGATAAGGGTCTGAATCCGGATGTAAGGTCAGTGGCCTCGGTTTTTGTAAGTCGCTGGGATAAAGCAGTGTCGGGTAAGGTGCCGGACAGTCTGGAAAACAAGCTGGGACTTGCAGTATCACAAAAAACCTATGAATCGTATCAGCATTTTCTTCAGTCGGAACGCGTTCAAAGGCTGCTGAACCTGGGTGTATCGCCTCAGCGCTTGCTTTGGGCCAGCACCGGCACAAAGGATCCGGCCGTGAGTGATGTACTTTATATTGAAAACCTTGTTGCTCCGTTTACGGTAAATACCATGCCGGAAAATACCCTGCTTGCCTTTGCCGATCACGGTAAAAAGAGCGCAGCGCTTCCCCGTAACTGTGCTCTTACGGATAAGCTTTTAAAGCAATTTGAAGCAGAGAGGATTGATGTTATTTCCCTGGCCGAAACTTTACAGAAAGAGGGGGCAAAATCATTTATTGAAAGCTGGAATCACCTGATAAGCAGCATTGAACAGAAGAGAGAACTCATATAATACCAAACCAATGAAAAACAGATTGACGGAAACAGACCACTGGAGGCAACTTGCCTCGCACCTGGAAGAGATAAAACACACTTCTGTTAAAGAGTTATTTGCGGAAGACAGTGACCGGGGGAAGAACTTCAGAATTGAAGCCGAAGGGATCTATTTCGATTATTCAAAACACAGGATCAGCCAAAAAACCCTCTCCCTGCTCATGGGCCTGGCCAGGGAACGCGGACTGGAAGAGCGAATCAGCGCCATGTTCTCCGGGTTAAAAATCAATGAAACGGAACAAAGGGCTGTTTTACACACGGCCCTGCGTTCTCCTGCAGATGCTGATATCAGGGTTGACAGTATCAATGTTGTACCGGAAGTACACCAGGTGCTTGATAAAATGAAGGTCTTTGCAGATAAGATCCGGGATGAAACCTGGAAGGGCTATACCGGTAAGCCCGTAAAAAACATTGTCAATATTGGTATAGGAGGATCAGATCTTGGTCCCGTGATGGCTTACGAAGCTTTAAAATTCTATTCCAATCACTCACTTACCTTCCGGTTTATCTCCAATGTTGACGGAAACGATTTTGCAGAAGCAGTTCAGGGTTTATCGCCGGAGGAAACGCTGTTTATTGTTTCTTCCAAAACATTTACCACCCTCGAGACCATGACCAATGCACGGACAGCGAGGGAATGGATTTTAACTTCGATCGGGGATGAGAAGGCGACAGCCAATCATTTTGTGGCAGTCTCCACCAACGAACAAGCAGTAGCTCAATTTGGAATCGATACAGCGAATATGTTCGGGTTCTGGGACTGGGTGGGAGGACGTTATTCCATGGATGCATCGATCGGTCTTTCAACCATGATTGCCATTGGTCCGGACAACTTCCGGGCCATGCTGAAAGGTTTTCACCAGATGGATGAGCATTTCCGGAATATACCCCTGGAAAAGAACATACCGGTGATTATGGGATTACTGACCGTCTGGTATGCCAATTTCTTTGGGGCCCAGACGCAGGCAGTATTCCCCTACGAGAATAATCTGAAGCGATTTCCTGCCTATTTGCAGCAGCTTGCCATGGAGAGCAACGGAAAATATGTGACCCTTGAAGGTGAAAAGGTCAACTATCAGACCAGTCCGGTTTTCTGGGGAGAACCCGGCACCAATGGCCAGCACTCCTTTTACCAGCTTATTCACCAGGGAACGCATCTGGTTCCTGTTGATTTTATCGGATTCAGAGAAGCTTTACAGGAGATTCCTCCTCACCAGGACTACCTGGTTGCCAATATGATTGCGCAGGGTGAAGCCCTTGCCTTTGGGAAAACGGAGAATGAGGTGCGAAGCGAAGGGGTGAAAGAAACGCTCATTCCGCACAAAGTATTTGAAGGGAACCGGCCTTCTTCCACCTTTTTCCTGGAGAAGCTTACACCAGGAGCATTAGGAAAACTGATCGCCATGTATGAGCACAGTGTCTTTGTGCAGGGTGTGATTTGGGGGATCAATTCTTTCGACCAGATGGGAGTGGAGCTGGGCAAAGTGCTGGCACAAAATATTATACCTGAATTGCTGGACAAGGAGGTATCCCTGCAGCACGACAGCTCCACCAATTTGTTGATTGAGTATTATCGTAAATAATGACTATGATGATCAAAGCAGTAATATTCGATCTGGACGGGACCCTGATTCAGACAGAAGTGCTCAAAGCAAGATCCTATGCAAGGGCCATCCATCAATTAACCGGAGGATCGGTTCAGGAAGAAAAAGTGCTGAATGGCTTCAGCAGCTATGTGGGTCTTTCGAGGACAGAGGTGGTGGGAGGTTTGTTCTTTGAGTTTCTTACTGAACTGGCAATGGTTTATCCCGATAAGAATCCGGCCTTTATTCAGCAAAGCATTCTTTCCTGGCGGCTCGAAATTTATCAGGAGATGATTAACGATGCTGAGTTGTTGTCGGGATTTTTCTGTCCGTTTAATATCGGGTTGCTTCATGAATTGCATGCGGACCAGTATTTAACCGCCCTGGCAACCATGTCGCATCTGACGGAGGCGGAAAGGATGCTTAAGGCTATGAGAATTAAAGATAAACTGTCTCTGGTCCTTACAAGAGATTCTGTCTCCAGGGGAAAGCCTGATCCTGAAATTTATTTGAAAATCAGTGAAATGCTGGATGTATCTCCGGAAGATTGTCTGGTGATCGAAGACTCGGTGAATGGTATTAATGCCGGGCTCCATGCCGGAATGAAGGTATTTGCCGTTACCAACGACATCACACGGGCTTCGGTCCACAAGTCGGGAATTCTTGAGGCTCAATTTATTATCGATGAGCTTTCAGAACTGAAACCACGCATTTACAATTTCCTTACACCTTGAAAAAGCAATCATGGAAGAGATCGCCAAAACAAACAATCACTTACCAAGAGTCGTCATTATAGGGGCCGGTTTTGCCGGATTAAACCTTGTTAAAACACTGGCGAAGAAGCCGGTTCAGATCATCCTTCTCGATCAGAACAACCACCACCAGTTCCAGCCGCTGCTCTACCAGGTGGCGATCGGGGGACTGGAGCCCGATTCGGTAGTATCGCCGGTCCGCAAGTTGTTTAAATCATGTATTAACATGATATTTAGAATGGTAAAGGTAGAGACGGTAGATCAGGAAAATAAGCGCGTGATCACCAACCTGGGTTTTGTACGCTACGACTACCTGGTCATCGCCACAGGGAGCAGCACCAATTTTTATGGCTTGAAAAACATTGAAAACAACAGCATAGGACTGAAAAGCATCAATGATGCCATCAATCTCCGGAGCTGGATCCTGCAGAACCTGGAGAAATCGATAGACGGGATCAGCGAGGAGGAAAAGCAAAAGCTCATTAAATTCGTGGTGGTAGGCGGGGGACCGGCAGGCGTGGAGATGGCAGGGGCACTGGCTGAGTTTAAAAAATACCTTCTTTCCAACGATTATCCCGAGATCAACAGCGATTACATGAAAATCTACCTGGTTCAATCGGGTGAACGGGTACTTCCAGGCATGTCGGAGCGGGCCTCTTTACATGCCCTTAAAACCCTTCGGAGATTGGGTGTCGAAGTGTTATTACATGCACGGGTGAATGATTTCGACGGACAAAATTTGCTGTACAGCAGCCCCGATGGAAGGGAGCAGATCTTATCAGGTGTGATCATCTGGACCGCCGGGGTGAAAGGGAATATGGTGGAAGGGTTCACACCCGGTTCATTTGTGGCAGGGAACCGGATCGCAGTGGATGAATACAATCAGGTAACAGGATGCCATGATATCTTTGCCATCGGGGATATTGCATTCATGCAGACCCCTGCCTTCCCGGGCGGGCTCCCCATGGTAGCACAGGTGGCCATCCAGCAGGGCAGGAACCTGGGGAGAAATATCCTGTCGCTGGTTAAAAGGGGGGAGGTAATAAGCAGGTTCAGATACAGAGATAAGGGCTCGATGGCCATTATCGGGAAGAAAGATGCGGTAGCTGATATAAAAAATATCTTTCTGAATGGAAAATTCGGATGGTTGATCTGGTCGGTGATCCACCTGATATCGCTCACCGGGTTCAAAAACAAGGTGGCGGTGGCGGTCAACTGGGCGGTAAAGTACTTTACTTATGAAAAGGCCAACCAGCTGATTATAAGGAAATATGTTCCGGGTAAGGGACAGAGTTTAATATAAGGAATTGTATGGCTTATCAGAATATTGAAAACTATGGTATGATTGGTAATATGCGGACCTCTGCCCTGGTGGGAACGGATGGCTCCATCGACTGGATGTGTTTTCCGCATTTCGATTCACCCAGCATATTCGGACGGATCCTGGACGAGAACAGGGGAGGGCATTTTAAAATTGCCCCGGTCGATACGGACCTCACGCATAAACAATTTTACTGGCCGGACACAAATGTGCTGGTCACCCGTTTTATGGGTCATCATGGTGTCTGTGAGGTGGTCGATTATATGCCGGTGGGTAAAACAAGGATCGGAGATCAGCAAAACCGGCTGGTCCGGCTGGTGAGGATGATCCGGGGTAAAATGCAAATACGCATGGAATGCAGTCCGGCCTTCAATTATGCCCTTAGTTCGCATAAAGTTGCCGTCCATGCACATGGGGCTGCTTTTATTAGCACTGAATTGGCTATGGGCCTGGCCACTTCTGTTCCACTTGCAGCAGAAGGGACAGGAATCACCGCAGATATTGAATTATCCTGTGGGGAAAACGTCCATTTCGTTCTGTATGAACTGGAGGCTGAAAAGGGCTGTGAAAAATGCTTTTCTGATCATGAGGCCCTGGAAGGTCTGGTGGATACGATCGAATACTGGAACCGCTGGGTTGAAAAGTGCACGTACAAAGGCCGCTGGAGGGAAACAGTGATTCGTTCTGCTTTAACCTTAAAACTGCTGACCTTTGAGCCCACCGGAGCCATTATAGCGGCTCCCACCTGCAGTTTGCCCGAGCACCTTGGCGGAGAGAGGAACTGGGATTACCGGTATACCTGGATCAGGGATGCGGCCTTTACTGTATATGGACTGATGAGGATCGGCTTCACCGAGGAAGCAGAACAATTTATGCACTGGATTGATGAAAGGTGCCATGAATTGCGTCCCGACGGGTCCATGCAGATCATGTATGGTATTGACGGGAGGCATGTCCTGGAAGAAAAGCAGCTGGATCACCTGGAAGGGTATGCAAAATCATCCCCGGTTCGTATCGGGAACGGGGCGTATAAGCAATTACAGCTGGACATTTATGGAGAACTGCTTGATTCAGTCTACCTGTATAATAAATACGGGAGCCCCATTTCCTATGATCTCTGGACACAGTTACGCCGCCTGATCAACTGGGTGGCCGCTAACTGGCAGAAAAAGGATGAGGGAATCTGGGAAGTCAGAGGTGGCAGGCAGCATTTTGTCTATTCCAAACTGATGTGCTGGGTGGCGCTGGACCGGGGTATCCGTTTGGCAGAAAAGCGTTCATTTCCATCGGAGAAACAGCGTTGGCTGGAGGAAAGGGATAAGATCTACGAGGAGATCATGGTGAGGGGCTGGAACCCGGAACTGCAGTCTTTTGTGCAACATTATGAGAGCAACACGCTGGATGCGGCCAACCTGATGATGCCGCTTACTTTTTTTGTTTCCCCCACGGATAAGCGCATCCTGAAAACCTTGGAGGCCACCCTGAAGAGTCCGGAAGAGGGAGGTCTTGTATCCGACAGCCTGGTATACCGCTATAATGTGCAAGAGACGGCCGACGGACTGCGCGGGGAGGAGGGTACCTTTAATATATGTACCTTCTGGATGGTTGAGGCGCTGACCCGGGCGGGGCATAATGACAGAAAAAAGCTGGAGCAGGCACGGCTAATGTTCGAACAGATGCTCACCTATGGCAATCACCTCGGGCTATACGCGGAAGAAACCGGCCCGAGGGGCGAGGCCCTCGGGAATTTCCCCCAGGCATTCACCCACCTCTCCCTGATCAGTGCGGCATTTAATCTCGACCGGGCGTTGAATTAGACACGATAAGATTTGTTGGAGCTGAGTTGATTAAGCAGGTAGCCATACCCCCTGACAGGCTTAACGATTTACAAGTTCCTGTTCCAGCTGCTGCGCTTTTACAAAGAGGATGTTGTTTTCCAGATGAATGTGACGGTGCAGATCCTTTTCAAATTCGTCTAATTCCTGATAGCTTATTCGGTAGGTGTTGCAACCATCGGGAGGAGTTGTATAAGAAGAGCTCAGGGAAGAGATTTTCCTGAACCGGTCTCCTTCAATCTGATGCTCCTCTTCCATCTGGCTGATGGGCTGAAGGATCCCTCCGGAGCTTATCCGGGTCCCGGCTTCTCCCTTTTTCTGTTTTATCATCTGGCGAATAAAAGGGAACAGCACCATTTCTTCCTTCTGCATGTGTGCGCTCAGGTTTCCGGCCGCTCCGTCGAACAACTGTTTCAGTTCAAAGAGTTCCGGGTGGTGATCTCCGTGCACCTCGCAAAGCTTTTTCAGTTTCTGCTGAATGAACGGTGTATGCTCCCGGATGTAGCTATGATGTCTCTTCTCAATGCAATCGCATAACTCGTCCAGCTCTAAGTCATTGATATATTTGCTGTCCGGATCGTTAGCAGCCACCATTTCCTCCAAGGAAGGCAGCAGGGTATGCAGGTCCACGTTCGATCTGGAACAAGCCTCTTCCAGACTGATGTTACCGCCGCAACAAAAATCAATGCTGTTCTCTTCAAATATCCTGGCTGTTCTGAAATTTGTTTTAACGATATCACCGATTTTACTATGTGCATTTATTTCCATCATCTGATTTTTTGTGTTCGACAAAGATAGACAAAAAATATATAAAGATAAAGAGGTCTTAATATAATTATATTTATCTTTGCCCGGAACCTTAAACCGTATATACTATGAATACTAAGAAGCTTTGGATGGGTTTCATCCTGGTCATGGTTGTTTCCTTCGGGATTTTGGGCTGGTTTGGCCGGGAAATATACCGAGAAGCGCCACCCATTCCGGAAAAAATTGTGGGTCCGGGCGGAACGGTCCTCTTCACTGCCACTGACATCAAAGACGGACAAAACGTGTGGCAATCCATGGGAGGTCAGGAAGTGGGTACGATCTGGGGGCACGGAGCCTATAAAGCTCCCGACTGGACAGCCGACTGGTTGCACCGGGAGGCTATATATATTTTGAACAAATGGTCGGAGACGGAGTTTACCATTCCCTACGAAAGTCTTGAAAGCGAAAAGCAGGCGATGCTCCAGAAGCGACTGCAAAATGAATTAAGGAACAATACCTACGACGCAGCTTCGAACACCATCACTATTTCGGAAGTGCGTGTGGAGGCTGTTCAATCCAACAGCGCCCACTATTCAGGCCTGTTTATGGACGATGCTTCAAAAGCCGGATTGCGGGAGGCTTACAGTATTCCGGCAAATACCATCAAAGACGCTGGAAGGATGGCAAAGATGAATGCCTTTTTCTTTTGGGCCACCTGGTCCACAGTGACCGAACGGCCGGGGAAGGAGATCACTTATACCAATAACTGGCCGCCCGAGAAACTGGTGGGCAATGAACCTGCCGGTTCGTTAATGCTCTGGACCGGATTCAGCGTGATTATCCTTCTTCTCGGGATCGGACTGCTTGCCTGGTATTATGCCGCACATAAAAATGAGGATGAAAATTTTGAAATACCCCTTGTAAATCCCTTGTCGGGCACTACGCTGACTCCTTCCATGAAGGCGACGCTCAAGTATTTCTGGGTAGTAACGGCTCTGATACTGGTTCAGATTTTCATGGGGGTAATTACCGCACATTACGGAGTGGAAGGATTAGGCTTTTATGGCCTGCCGCTGGCAGACGTGCTTCCATACTCTATTTCCAGGACCTGGCATATACAACTCGCCATTTTCTGGATTGCCACCTCCTGGCTTGCTACTGGACTTTTCATTGCCCCGGCAGTTTCCGGAAAGGAACCGAAATACCAGAAACTGGGGGTTAATTTTTTGTTTATCGCCTTATTGGTCATCGTGGTAGGTTCACTGGCCGGACAATGGATGGCGGTGATGCAGAAGCTTGGGTTGGTTCAGAATTTCTGGTTCGGGCACCAGGGTTATGAGTACGTGGACCTGGGCCGGTTCTGGCAGATCTTCCTTCTGGTCGGACTGGTACTTTGGCTATTCCTGATGGGCAGGGCCTTATGGCCGGCGCTCCGGGAACGAAATGAAAACAGGCATCTGCTAACCATGTTTCTGATCGCATCTATTGCGATAGCTGCATTCTATGCGGCGGGACTGATGTGGGGAAGGCAGACCCATCTGGCGGTGGCCGAGTACTGGCGCTGGTGGGTGGTCCACCTGTGGGTGGAAGGTTTTTTTGAGGTCTTTGCCACCGTGGCTATCGCCTTCCTGTTTTTAAGGATGCAGCTGATCAAAGCGACCATCGCGACGGCCAGTGTACTTTTTTCCACCATAATTTTTCTCTCAGGTGGTATTATTGGCACCTTCCATCACCTGTACTTCACCGGGACCCCCACCGCAGTGCTGGCACTGGGAGCCACATTCAGTGCCCTGGAAGTGGCCCCGCTGGTATTCATGGGTTTTGAAGCGTACCACAATCTGAGATTAAGCAGGTCGAATGAGTGGGTGGCTGCCTATAAATGGCCCATTTACTTTTTCGTATCCGTGGCTTTCTGGAATTTCCTGGGAGCCGGAATTTTCGGGTTCCTGATTAACCCCCCCATCGCTCTCTATTACATGCAGGGATTAAATACCACGCCCGTACACGGACATACTGCCCTCTTTGGTGTGTACGGCATGCTTGGGATCGGACTTATGTTATTTGTTCTCCGGGATATGGATCTGAATGTGGTGTGGAAGGAGCGACCCATCCGGATAGCTTTCTGGTCCATTAACACAGGCTTGCTGCTTATGGTGGTTCTGAGCGTGCTGCCCGTCGGACTGGCTCAGACTGTAGCCAGTGTGAAGCATGGATTATGGTATGCCCGGTCGGCCGAATTCCTGGAGACTCCGGCACTGGAAACCATTCGCTGGCTGAGGGTAATCGGGGATTCCATATTTGCGATTGGAGCTTTGTTCCTGGGTTGGTTTGTCTTCGGACTTAAAGGAGGCTGGTCCTTAAAAAAATAACAATCCGGGAGGGGGAGTGGGACAGGCGCTCAGGCCTTTATCTCCCTCTTTTTCCCGTTCCAGATGACCAGCTGGTAAGGCCGCCACAGATAAGCGGGCGGATAGACCTTAAAATGTATGAACCCTGTTATTGATAAGACCACTTAAATAAATAATTCACTTGAATAATTGAATTATTAGTATATCTTTGCCCGGACAAATTGTAAACCATGAATTATGAAAGGCCGGGAATTTAAAGACGCCATGTACGACGGGCTTGCCAAACTGATGAAAGCCCTGGCAAACCCTGCCCGCCTGGAAATCATTGAGATGCTTTCGCAGGGAGAAAAAAGTGTGGAAGAAGTGGTGGAGGCTACCAACCTTACGGTGGCCAATGCCTCTCAGCACCTGCAGGTATTAAAAAGCAACAACATTGTGAAATCAAGAAGGGAGGGGCATTATGTCTATTATTCGCTGGTTACGGATGACTTCCTGGCTCTTTACCAGCATATTACAAAATTTGCAGTAAGTGAAATCGCTGTGCTGGAAAAAACGATGAACCGGCAACGCGAAGACAATCATGCTGCAAATGCGGTAAGTCTGGAGGAGCTGGAGTCGATGATTAAGGACAGGAATGTATTGTTAATGGATGTACGGCCTCCTTCAGAGTATGAGTTGGGTCATATTTCCGGGGCAGTATCGGTACCGATGAAAGAGCTGCTCTGCTGCTTAAAGGATTTTTCAAAAGAGCAGGAAATTATTGCCTACTGCCGGGGTCCGTTCTGTGTCCTGGCCGATGAAGCAGTAAAGGTTCTTTCCGAAAACGGGTTCAAAGTCAGAAGGCTCGATGAGGGCTACCCTGAATGGAAAATCAGGCACCTGGAATCAATCTGAAATCGTAGGCAAACCCATTTATCTTGATTACAATGCGACCACCCCCGTTGCACTGGCAGTGGAAGTCATTTCAACCGCTGTAAATCAACTCATCAATTCCAAATAAACAATTAAAATACATACCATGAAGAAAACAACTCTTTCTCTTGCCATCTTTTTACTGCTTCTGTCCAGCAGCATCTCAGCACAGTTTATGCCGAAACCGGAGGAGTATTCTCCCACATCCATCGGAATGGTGATTTATTCCAACGATGTGGAAACCGTCTGGAATGCTTTACGGCTGGCCAATCATTCATTAAAACAGGGCGACACCGTACAGGTATTTCTTCTGGGGAAAGGTGTGGAAGTGGACTTACTGGTCAATGAGAATGATGATTTGAAGAACCAGGTGGATGCTTTCCTGGAAACGGGGGGTGAAATACAGGGTTGCGGAACCTGTCTGCAGAGCCGGAAAAATGATGATCCGCAGGTTTGTACCTTTTCATCCTTAGCAGATTTGTATGCGGTGGTTCGCAAAAACAAAATTGTATTAACCTTTTAAACAAAAAATTTTCAGCATGCAGAAAATTCTGATTTTGATTAACGATGCGCCCTACGGAACTGAAAAGGCGTATAACGGTTTACGCCTGGCCAACCAGTTGAACAAGGCCCATGAAGATGTAGAAGTGCGTATTTTTTTAATGGCCGATGCAGCGGGTTGTGCGGTAGCCGGGCAAAATACTCCCAATGGTTATTATAACATCGAAAGAATGCTGAAATATTCCATCAACAAGGGAGCCAAAGTTAAAATATGCGGAACCTGTGCAGATGCCCGCGGCCTGAAAAACGTTCAGCTTATTGAAGGAGCCGAAATCAGTACATTGGCCGAATTTACGGAGTGGGTGGTTGACAGTGAAAAAGTGATTTCATTTTAGTTAGGAAGACCTGATAGAGCCGACTCTTTTCCATGTAACAATGTTCACGATCAATAACCCGGTTTTCTGCACTGCACACCAGCGGTTATTATAAAAAGCATGGTCCATGGGAATCTCCGAAAAGGGAAAGAATCGACTTAAATCGCAGTATAACAGCGGGAAAAACTGGCTGAAGTGGGGTCCATACCTGAGCGAGAGGCAATGGGGCACCGTGAGGGAAGACTACAGTCCTGACGGGAGTGTCTGGGATTATTTTCCCCATGATCATGCCCGGAGCCGGACCTACAGGTGGGGAGAAGACGGGATCGCCGGGATCAGTGATGAATTCTGCAACCTTTGTTTTGCCCCTGCCTTCTGGAACGGTAAGGATCCGATTATCAAGGAAAGGTTGTTCGGACTGGCAGGAAATGAAGGGAACCACGGGGAGGATATGAAGGAACTTTATTATTATCTCGACAGCACCCCCACCCATTCCTACATGAAACACCTCTACAAATATCCGCAGAATGAATTTCCTTACAGTGAACTGCTTGCCATCAACCAAAACCGCTCAAGGGCTGAAGAGGAATACGAACTGCTGGATACCGGGATTTTCGACGGGGGCAGGTATTTCGACATTTTCACTGAATACGCCAAAGCGGATGAAGAGGACATTCTGATCCGAATCACGGCGTATAACCGCGGCAATGCGCCGGCAAGGCTTGTTTTAATCCCAACCCTCTGGTTTAGAAATCATTGGAGCACTGGTCAGATGGAGGAAAAACCAGCCATTCGGCTGCAAAAACCAAATGCGGGATACGCTCAGGTGAGCTTAGAGCATCCGCGCCTGGGTGACTATTACCTCAGTTTCGAAACAGCTGACCATCAGCTTTTCACTGGAAACGAGACCAATAATGAGCGCATATTTGGAGTTCCGAATGCTTCACCGTATGTTAAAGATGCCATCAATGATGCCCTTATCTCCGGTCGGTTCGGACTGTTTAAGGACAGAACGGAGGGTACAAAGTTCGCCCCCGTTTATATACGAAAGATTGGGGGTGGAGAGAATGTGGAAATCAGGCTGCGCCTATCCAGAAGGGAGCCAGGAAGAAACCCTTTAATGAAAGGTTTTGACAGGATTTTTCAGGATCGGATTGCTGAAGCGGATGCTTATTACAATGAAATATGCGTGGCTGATCAGGAGCTGAAAAACATTCAACGGCAGGCGTTTGCCGGCATGCTGTGGAGCAAGCAGTATTACCACATCGATATTCCGCGGTGGATCGATGGAGATCCTGGTCAGCCCGCTCCGGCCGTCAGCCGGAAAAACATACGTAACAGCGACTGGTTTACCTTGAATAATGAGGACATCATCTCCATGCCGGATAAGTGGGAATATCCCTGGTAGGTTTAACCTCCTTTTTTGCTACCCTGGTCCTGGACAGGGAGCGGCTAAAAAAGGTTCCTGATTTTGTAAAGCGACTGGTTTGGTTCCGGAATTACCGTCAGAAGAATCAGTTTTATTTGGTCATTGAAGAGATGCAGGAAGGAGAGGATATATTACTTTCACTAACCCCCAGGCATCGTCTGGAGAAGCTGCTGACTGCCTTGCTGGATGAAAATGAGTTTTTGTCAAAGAACGGAATAAGGAGCCTCTCCAAAATTCATAAAAAACCGTACCATATTAAAATCGACGATAAGCTTTATAGCCTTCAGTATGAACCCGGCGAAAGCACCGATAGTCTTTTTGGCGGCAACTCCAACTGGAGGGGTCCGGTGTGGATGCCTATGAATTATTTGTTGATTCATTCCCTGAATACCCTCCATCAGTATTATGGCAATTCAATCTTATCGGCCTGTCCGGCCGGATGCGACCGGCTGGTAAACCTGGACCAGGTGGCGCGGGACATTTCGCTGGGACTTGTTTCACTTTTCACAAAAGACAGCGAGGGCAAGCGACCGCTGCATAATAATCATCCGTTATACCAGCGTGATCCGCATTTTAAGGACCTGGTTCTGTTCTATGAATATTTCCACGGAGATAGCGGCAAAGGCATCGGAGCATCTCATCAGACCGGTTGGACCGGAATCATAGTGGAATTAATTGATCGGATAATTTCTCCCGGGTAATTGTAAGGAGTGTTCCTTTTTCCGACTGTTCCTCTAAACATTAAGAACAGAAAGAAATGAAAAAGAAAAAGGTTTTAAGGATCATTGCAGTATTGGGAGTTACAGGTCTCATTATTGCCGGTGGCATCGGACTCTATATGTTCAACATGCCGCAGCGTGACGTACAGTCGGCCGGGACCGATTATTCAGTTACCAGCACACAAATCGTTAATGAGTATCTCAATGACCAGGAGGCGGCCAACCAGAAATACCTGGCTTCTGACGGGGACTCTAAAATTCTGGAGGTAACCGGGGTTGTGAGCAGTATCACGGAAGATTTCAACGGACAAAGAGTGGTTCTACTAAAGGAAACCGGGGATCCGGCTGGTGTCAGTGCCACATTCACCTCTGAAACAGGAGGCAGCCTCGAAGGGATTGGGGCCGGTCAGACCATCACTGTTAAAGGGGTCATCAGGTCCGGGGCTTCCTATGATGAAGACCTGGGGTTCTATCTGAATGTGGTTTTGGAAAAAAGTGCGGTCATTCAGTAATCAGATAAAAATCAGTTCAATTGTCAGGTTTTAATACTTAGCCGACTCTTGAGGTAAATAAACTTATCAATCAAACTTTTAAGTAAAAACAAAGCACAATGAAAAAGTCAATTTTATTATCATTTGCTGCGGCTCTTTTTATTTCGGCGGCAGGATTCGGACAAAGCGGATCGAAGTTGGTCAGCACAAAAACACAGATCAAATTCTTCTCCAGCACACCCGCAGAAGACATTGAAGCCCAGAATACAGCTTCGGTCAGTACCATTGAGAAAAGCACAGGTGAAGTAGTCTTTTCAGTCCCCATGCAGGGTTTTGAATTTGAAAAGTCGCTGATGCAGAAACACTTTAACAATGATAATTTCCTGGATACAAAGTCTTTCCCGGATGCAAAGCTGAAGGCCGTGATCACTAATCTGGCGAGCATCAATTTCGGAGCTGATGGAAGCTATCCGGCGACTGTTAAAGGAGAGCTGATCATCAAAGGGAAAACTAACCCCATTAGCGAAAGCGGCACCATTACTGTAAAAGGAAATCAGGTCGGGATTGAAAGTACATTTGATATCACCCTGGCGGATTATGGTGTCACTTTTGTGGAGGGAAAACCCTCTACAAATATTGCCAAAACAGTTAAAGTTACTGTGCAGGCTGAATACCAGTAAAAACATGATAGAGTTTCTGCTGAGCCCGGAGGTATCTCCGGGTGCACCGGATCAGCAGATATTTACTGAAATGCAAAGCAAACTCACATATCCGTTCTTTTTCATGCTGCCTCTCTTTCTGATGATGGGCTTAGCGCTGCATGCGGGCGAGCCTGACAGCAAATATGCCGAAACCTTGTTGTTCACTATTGAAAGAAGCAGGGATCCGGATGAGATCTGGTACACCGTTAATACAGATCAACACGGTTCAGTGAACCCGGAAATGCCTGTCAAGGTATTCTGGCTGAAGAAAAGTGCCGGCAACAGGATCGAAGCCCTGACCGGGATCCAAAAAAGATTTTCCTATGGCATTCAGTCCATGGAACTTGCCTCTTCTCTGGGTAATGCCTGGAGATTCAGGCTGGAAGCTTATAAGAACAGGGTCTTTACATTAAAAAAAGGGTCAGGAGGGCACTATAGAGTTTACACCCTTTCGGAAGGCAGAGAAGTTGAAGTCAAAAAATTGTATGTGAAGTTCGACGGGGGAAGTTTCCTGGCTCCTTCTATTGGATATGTTCAGCTAACAGGGATTGATCCGGTTACAGGGAAAGAAATAAAAGAATATTATAACAAGTAAAAGAAAGACCTGAATGGAACCGCTCAGCATTCTATTATATGCTTTTATCATTACCATTGTAGGGGCCCTGCCTTTCGGATTGGTAAATCTCTCGGTGCTTGATACCTCGTACCGAACAGGGCCTGCCTCGGCGATGAAGGTATCCCATGGGGCTGCAATGATTGAAGTGGCATTCGGACTGACGGCCTTGACGGCCGGAGGACTGATCGCGCATTTCATCAGGAACAGCCCCTTGCTATATTACCTGGTACTAGCCGTGCCGGCAGTTATCGGCATCGTATTCCTATTCAGGCGAAAGCATAAACAAGCAGCAGGAAGCACGAAGAAAGGTGGTTTTCTGAAGGGCGTGTTACTGAATCTGGTCAGTATCCAGGTTTTACTGTACTGGCTTATCGCGATGACCTACCTGCATGCCTTGCTGGATTTTGAATACCATGTTTTTACCCTGGTTCTTTTTGCCCTGGGGATCTGGCTTGGCAAGATGGGAGTGCTATGGCTCTATGCCGTTTTCAGCAGGAAAATTTTCGAAAGAATGGGTTTCCTTTCCAGAAACATCAACCGTATCATTGGAGTGGTGCTGCTCTTTACAGTTGTTTTACAGCTTATAAAATAATACATAAAGAGTCATACCATTAGTTATCAATATAATACAAATGAGAATTATAATCATTACATTCATGCTGTTTATCACTATGGTACAAATCAAATCTCAGGAAACCAGAGGTGCAGAGGAAGCAAAGGGATTAAAGGTTGGAATGCAGGCGCCGGATTTTCGGGCGATGGATGCTGCCGGAAAAGAATTTCAGCTTTCATCGCTGTTGAAAGGCAATCCGGTGGTCATGATCTTCTACCGCGGACACTGGTGTCCGGTCTGCAACAAACATCTGGGGATGATACAGGACAGTCTGCAACTGATCACAGACAAAGGCGCCACGGTGGTTGCTGTCTCCCCGCAGAAGCCTGAATTTCTCAATAAGATGGCCGGGAAGACCGGTGCAACCTTCAGCTTATTGTATGACAAAGGGTATACGATTTCCGATGCATATGATGTTACCTTTACACCAGAGAAAAAAGAACGGATTGTTTACAATACTGTCCTTAACGCAAAGCTGAAAAAGTCTCAGTCGGATAATTCACAGCGCTTGCCCATTCCTGCTACTTATATCATCGGGCGGGATGGTGTAATCGTCTGGAGGCAGTTTGATCCGGATTAGTAGTGATGCGTTAACTTTTTAAATAATTCTGTAACTAACAGTATAATACTATAATATAAGCGTTCTTTGATTTTTTGATTTGATTTGATCTGTAGTTTTGCGCTTTCAAGTGCAATTCTATGAATTCAGGTAAATATGCTTTCTCTCAACTGCTCCAATTCATTAATAGATACGAGTTTGAGAAGTGCGTCACCAGGTATGATGGTGATCATCGAACAAGGGGACTTAACTGCTGGAACCAGTTTCTCCATTTATTCTTCGGTCAATTAACTTCCCGTAATTCGTTGCGAGATATTTGTACCTGCCTGAAGGCCCATCA
>JARGFM010000030.1 GCA_029210725.1 Bacteroidales bacterium
TACATCTGACTGATATTCAGCCCGTTCAACTCTTGAAGAAATTGTTTAAATTGAAATTCGTGATAAACTCACGCTAGAGCAAACTTTCTTCGCTTATTTTCGTATTTCCCTTTATATGCATGCCCGATATACAGCCGGTATAATATTGCTTGTGATGCTATGGGCCTCACCGGCCATGCCTCAGAATTTGGATAGCCTGATGGCTCTGCGCGATACCTCCCGGATCGACGTGGAACAAATCAAGCTGCAGTTAGAGATGGCCTATGCTCTGAGCGACTCGGATATCCGCTCGGCACTCGACCATGCCAACCGGGCCCTGAGTGAAGCTGAGGAGATCGGTTCGGAGCGATGGACCGCAGAAGCAAAACTGGCTATTGGAAGATTTTACGATTACCTGGGGGTAAATGAAGAAGCTGCCAATCAGCTGAAGGAGGCCTTTAACAGTTTTGTGGAACTTGGAGATTCCGCCAAACAGGCTTCTGCTCTGATGCATATAGGCAATAATTATTTCTACATCAAGCAGTACAAACCTGCCTTAAAATACTTCTCTCTGGTTTCCGAATACGGAAGAGCTCTGAAAGATACCTCCTTAATAATCAGCGGACTCAATGCCACGGCGGCCGTCTTAGGCAATACATCCAAAATGGATTCAGCCCTGATCCTGTTTAATGAAGCACATGCACTCTCCCGCCAGTTCGGGAGCCTGCAGAAAGAAATCCTTGCCTATTACAATATGGGAGATGTGCACCTCTATTCGGGACGCAGAACCCAGGCCCTGGAAGTATTTCACGATCTGGAGAACTACTACAACCTGAAGGAAAACAGTCCGAAGCATCTTTCCAGCCTTTACAACTCCATGACCAGGGCCTACATGGAGAAGAGGGATCTCCCAATGGCCAAGGCCTACTCTGAAAAAACCCTGAGTGCCCTTCAGGAAAATATGCGCTATACCGAGTACCAGGAGTATTATCTGAATCTATTCCGGATCGATACCCTGGAAAACCTGGCCGATGATGCCCTGCACCATTACATCAGATACACCGAATTGAACGACAGTCTGAACAATGCCAGTTTTAAGGAGAGGCTGGCCAATCTGGATCTCTATTTTGAACTGGAATCGGAGGAGAACCAGATCGAACGCCTTACCCTGGATAATCAGTTTAAAGATCTTAAAATCAGGCAAAAGCGCCTTACCAATTATGGATATGTCACGCTCTCCCTGCTTCTGCTGACCATTGTCTTCCTGGTGATCCGCTCCTACAGGAAAATAAAAGAGAAAAACATACTCCTGGAGAAGCAGAAGGAAGATTTGAAAGCCGCACAGCAGCGGCTGGTCCAATCCGAAAAGATGGCCTCCATCGGAACCCTGACCGCTGGTATTGCCCATGAAATAAACAATCCGCTTAATTTCATTTCGGGCGGACTGGCCATCCTGAAAGAGTTGCAGAAGGAGCTCAACTGGGAGGGCCGGGAAGAGGAGAGGCAGCGCTGCATCACTGCCACAAACATGGCTTATGACGGACTGGATCGCTCGGCTGCTATTGTGAAAGCCCTGATGACCTTTTCACACCGCGGAGAATCAAAAAAAGTGGAGACCGATCTCCATCAGACCATTGATCATACCCTGATGTTCCTGAAATCCAGAATCTCCGACGATATTCAAATCATCAAACAGTACCGGCTGACTAAGCCGGTCCCCGTTTTTCCGGAGAAGATGCACCAGGTGATCATAAATCTTCTTGACAATGCTATTTTTGCAGTGAATATGGAACCTTCCCGTCCCAGGATCATCGCCATTTCAACCAGGATGAAGGACGGCAAGGCTCTTCTCTCATTTTCTAACACAGGTCCCCGGATCGCCCTGGAACACATGGACCAGCTCTTCGATCCTTTCTTTACCACAAAAGAGCCCGGGCAGGGAGCCGGACTTGGCCTCTCGATCTGCTATACGCTTGTATCTGAACACAAAGGTGAAATTGAGGCAAAGAATACCAGCGAAGGGGTTATCTTCCATGTGACCCTGCCCCTTAAATAGCTTCGGTCAATAATACTTGTTGAAAAAGCCATTCTACCGGCAGTAAAATAAAATCAAGAGAATAAAGTAAGGCATATTAGAAAAAAAATGTATCTATGTACTTCCATGGACCGTGTAACCCCAAAGCTTGGCGTTCCCTACAAATTAAAGTCCCTCCTTTTAAAAGGAAAGGCATTTCTTTATACTCTCGCACATTTGAGGGATCTGTTCCGGATTAGAAAACTGCGGAAGCATTTCACCGGAATACAATTATCTCCTGCCGAATTGATAAAAATCATTCACGCTGTTCAGAGCTTCGATCCATGCAGAATGCTGGTGTTCGGACTGGGAAACGATTCCCCATTCTGGTGCGAAATCAACAAGCACGGTCGCACGGTGTTCCTGGAGGATTTTAAACCCTGGTTTCAGAATATTACCGGCAGGTATCCTGAAATAGAAGCTTATGCTGTATCCTATCCCTGCAATATCACTCAGTGGAAGGAGCTGCTCGACCAAGCCCACCGCCTCACAATAGACCTGCCGGACACCGTCGCCGGAAGCAGCTGGGATGTGATCCTGGTCGATGGTCCGCGTGGCCATAAATATTCGGAAGAGATCCCCGGCAGGATGTCCAGTATCTATATGGCATCGCGGCTGGCAGGAAAGAGCAGTTATGTTTTTGTGCATGATGCTCAACGCACCGTGGAAAAGGTATACGCACAACGCTACCTGGGACAGGACCGCCTCATAGAACAGGTAAGTGGCAGGGCCCTGCTGCTGGTATACCGCTTCTGAAAGGCTCTAGAATTCTAATAAAAACCGGGCACTCTCCTCGAAGGTAACAGGGTCCATCTCCACAAAATAATTCTGTACCCCTCCGGTTTTTGCCGCTTCAAAGAGATCCTTCCAGTCCACGACACCCTGGCCGAGAGGAACCTGCGACTCCTTTTCAATGGAATAGTCGGCCAGATGAGCAGAGATAAACCGTCCGGGGTACTTCCTGAAGTAATCCTGGGCCTTGTACCCCTCGTCGATGACGGCTACCTGAAATTGCATTTTCACCAGTTCCGGATCAAGCTCATCCATCAGTACCGGATAGATCAGTTCCCCGTCGATTTTCTGGAATTCAAAATTATGATTATGGTAAACCATCTGCATCCCAGCTGATCTGGTCCTTTCTGCTATTTTATTGAGCTCATGGGCAGCCCTTTTCCAATCGTCCATGGTGGCAGTCCCGAGCCTTACCCCGGGCATGGACTGAGCCATCTGCTTCATGCCTAACTGGGATGCCCACTCGATCCTGTTATCCAGGGAGTTCTTCAATTCCCCCGAAGTAAAATGGGAACTGGTGCATTTCAAACCGGCATCCTCAATAATCTTCCTCATTTCCGCTCCGGACATCTCATTCAGGGATTTAAAACCATAACCCAGCGGGGAGCACATCTCCACCTGGGAGTAGCCCATAGCTGCCATTTTTTTCAGTGTTCCTGAAAAATCCTTGAGCAGCTCATTGCGAATGGTCCAGATCTGAAATCCAAAGGGCCCCATGGAGCCGGATCCCGCTCTTTTCCCATAGGCTCCGTATGCCTGATTTCCAAAAGGTATGGCAGCTAATAAGGCCGTCGATGCCAGTGCAGTTCCGGCATTCCTGATAAATTTTCTTCGGTTGGTTTTCATAGTCAGTCAGCTAGAGAGTAATGATCCAACAAGATAGAAAAAACTGGAAGTGACAGGCCGGGAAATCAGGAAAAAAATTTTAACATGCCATTTAAGATCCATTTTCCGGAGGAAGAACTATGGAAAGAAATGCTCTGCTCAGACCCTGATACCAAAAACGATAATATCATCGATCTGTTCATTGGTCCCTCTCCAATGATCAAAGGCCTGTTCAAGGGTCTGCCTCTGAACATCCATGTTCTCCTCCTGAACAGAAAGCAAAAGCTTTTTAAAGTTCATGGATTTAAAACGCTTCCGCTGTTCTCCTCCAAACTGGTCGAGATAACCGTCCGAAAACATATAGAAGGAATCCTGCTCCTTCAGGTATACCAAAGTGGTGCGAAAAGGAGTCTCTTCCCAGTGGGTTCCTATTGGCTGCTTGTCTCCTTTGAGTTCAAAAAGCCTGTATTCTCCATGTTCAACCGACGCATGTTTTTCGAGGTCGTTCTGTTCGGGTATACTCTTTTTCCGGATAATATACAGGGGATTATTGGCCCCGGCAAAGTGAAGCTCGCGGGTACTTTTGTTTAAGATGGCAATGGCCAGATCCATCCCGTCCTTCTGCTCATCCGTATTGCCCTGCTGAACGAGCATCTCTTTTACCTTTTCCCGCAGCCGGTCGAGGATGGCCCCCGGGGCATCAAAACAACGGTCGCTTATCAATTCATTGAACATGGTAATCCCAAGCACGCTCATAAATGCTCCGGGTACCCCGTGCCCGGTATAATCGGCTCCCACAATCACCAGGTGATCCTGCACCTCCTTGATCCAGTAAAAGTCACCACTCACAATATCCTTGGGTCTGAACAGAACAAAGTGCTCGGGAAGTAACTCGCCGAGTAGTTCCGGAGAAGGCAGAATAGCCGACTGGATACGCTGGGCATAGGCAATGCTGTCGGTAATCAGCTCCTTCTGCATATTAATTTTTTCATTGGTTTTCCTGATAAAGCGCATCCGGTTATAAAGGCCCACAGCAAAGGCAAGAATGAAAAGCCCCAGGACCCCGACAGAGATGCTAATGGCCTTCTGTCGTCTGGCCACCAGTTGCTCTATCTCCGATTGCTGCTCCAGGAGGACAATCTCATTCTGTTTTTTCTCCATCTGATAGGAATTCATCAGTTCCTTGGTCCTGTTATCCGATTCAATCCGGTAGATCATATCTTCAATTTCATTCTGCATAGAAAGATAATTATAGGCACTGGGGTAGTCCGATATTTTTGCATAATTGGTGGCCAGGCCCTCGTAGGCAGAAGATAGTTCCGGGTCCAGCCCAATCTTCCCGGCGATCGTTTCTGCCTCCTTAAGGTAATCGATCGCCTTTGCCGGCTGGTTCAGATTCTCATAGGTAGAAGCCAGCCCCAGCAGTATTGCCACCATTTCCCGCTGCGAATTTTCTTTCCTGGCCATGACCAGAGCATCCTGCTGGTAACTCAGGGCCTGTTGATACTCCCCTTTTTCGGAATAAATGCTTCCAATGAAATTGAGCGCAGAGGCAATATCGGCGCTGCTGGTTAATATGGTCAGGGACTTCTCAAAATAATAGAGGGCAGAATCGTATTCCTCCTTCTCTATGTAAATCTCACCCAGATTGGTGGTTGCCAGACCAATAATCCTGTGATCATTAAGGGCTTCTCCCAATTCGATAGCTCTCAGGTAATAATTCCTGGCCGAATCATGGGTGGCAGGCATCTCCGAATAGATCACCCCGATATTCAGAAGCATGGTACCAATCCTGGTACTGTCAGAAAGTTTTTCGGCCATCCTGAGAGCCGGCAGGAACAGTTCCATGGCCTCCACATTCTTACCCTATGTCAGGTAGGCTGCCCACATATTACCTAATAAATTAGCAACCAGCTGCTCATCTCCCAGCTCTTCAAAAAGAGCTAAGGAAGGTTCCCAGTACCTTAATGCCTCGGTAAATTCTCCTTGCATATAGTAGCCCAATCCGATGTTTTTTAAAGCCAGAGCCTCTCCTGCAGTATAATGAATCTTCCCGGCCAGGTCTAAGGCTTCTAAACAGTAATTGATGGCCTCGTCCGGATCCTCACTGTAAATAGCGTCGGCGATGGCATTCAGGGTATTGACTCTTGCAGAATCCTCTGGCAAATTCCTGAGCAGCAGTTTCAGACTGACGACCGGCGCTTCCTGTGCCTGGAGGAGGCAGCTTAGGAACAGCAGGAGGGCCAGTGAATATTTACGATACCTTATCATTATCTGTACTTTATACCTGTCAGTCTGTTCAATTGGCAATCAGGGATAATTAACAATATGCGCAGCTAATGGTTCGTATCCATCGACAAAAGAGGGATCCGCAGATCCCTCTTTTTATAATAAACCCCGTATTTTGCGCAATACGATCTCTTTCTCCTTATTTCTTATCGATCTGCACAACCCTGGGTCCATCCTCCATCACAATCCGGATCAAATAGTGCCCGGCCGATAGCTGCTCCATATCGATCTCCAGCTTATCGTTCCGCTTATCGATAGAGGTAATGGGAAACGACCTGCCCGAAAAATCATATAAGCTTACCATTTTATAATTCTGGATATCCTTCATGCTCAGATAGACCTTACTGGTTACCGGGTTGGGATAGGCCAGGAGTTCATCCCCGGCAGGTGGTTCCTCCTGGATGCCGGAAGAGACTGCAGCCGACTTCTGGTTGTTCTTACATTTCGTGGAACTCGAATTAGCATTGGCCGCATTGGACACCTTCTGATCGCCATCCCGGCTGTTGACGGTCCAGGAAAGCTCCGTCCCGTCAAAGAACACCCTGAAGGATCCGCCTCCGGGATTGAACATGGAGGGAACGGGATCAGAATTTTCCCGGTCGATCCCGCTACCCGTTAAGAGATTATCATCACCCAGAGGAATATAAACCGTTACATCGTTCTCATTCTTATACTCAAAATTAGCCACAAAGTAACCGGGTGAAAGCTCTTCGATACAATTCAGCACCGGCTTTACGGCCCGGGTACCCGGACCATAGGGATTGACATACAGGGTTCCCGTTTCGTAGGTATAGTAATAGTTGCCATTCGAGGGAACCGGTGTCACCGTATAGGTCCCGGCAGACTCCTCCGAGGAGGGATCATAGGCCGCGCCATCTGCGTCCCTAAGGACCGTATAGCCCTCATTGCCCGCATCGCCCGGAATCCAGCCATTGTAAATAAAAGCAAATACCGGCAGGGGATCTCCCTCCATGATATACAGGATGGATTCATAGGGAGTTACGCTGACTTCTCTCGGGGTAATTTCTGCGCTTGTTTCCGCACTAAAATTGGCCAGGTAGTTGTCCGCATCGGTCCCGGAGGCAGACACATTGGCCGTATAATTTCCTGCGTTGGCCCCGGAAAGCGAGAGACCAAGGACGGTCACATTCTTCAGTTCGCCCACCTGTTTGTCCTCAAACAGGGCAGAAGAATAGCTAATATCCAGCTCGCCACCTGCCAGCCGGTTATCGGAAAGGGTAACTTCAGCAGCCCTGGTTCCGTCGTATACTTTGTTTGAGGCCGATACCCGGATGATCAGGGATGCCGGATCAATGGTAAAGATTGCTGAATCGTACCGGATGGAATAATTTTCACCGGCAGTTACACTCCCCTGCAAAATCGCGTACTCCCCTGCAAAATCGCCTTCCTCACGGATCAAAGCACCCACGATGGTGTCCTCCCCCAGCAATCCGGACTCCTGGTATGTCAGGCCGGGATCATCACCGCCATAGGTCTTGCTTTTATCATCCGCCATTATGGTCAGATCGGCCGGATCAATAGTCAGTGTTCCCAGTCCGTAGGATATCTCAAAGTTATTGGAAACAAAAGTTCCCGGGACAATCCAGTGCCGGCCAACGGTGGTGCCGGTTATAAAACTTATGGGAGTGAAGCCCACATTTTCAGTGGTATCCCCAATTTCGGTAGCATCAAACACCAGGATGCTGTTGCTATTATCATTAATGGTAGATTCGTTGACCAGGGCAGTGCCCCTGAGGCTCAAAGGACTTCCGTTGACCAGGGCGGTTCCCCGAACATAGTTCAGTCCGTTGACCAGGGCAACTCCCCTGAGCATGGTCACCCCATTGACCAGGGCCACACCACGGATCACGGGGATCCCGTTGACCAGGGCCACACCGCGAACCAGTCCGATTTCATTGCTTAACGCAGCGGTATGCTCATTTTGAACCATCTGCAAAAGAGAGTCCGGACTCGTAATCAAAACCGAAGAATCACCTATCTGGTATAGGAACCGGAATCCTTCAGCAGGCAACTTTTCTCCATAGACTAAACGGGTATCCACCGGAGTAATGGTCAAAGCAAGTTTTTCTATGGTCAGACTGCCGTTTACAAATTCCAGGATAAACCTTTCGGATATGGAAAGATCTATCTCGGCCGGATTGGCCGTATCCGCCTCCGGAAACAGCGCAGGAATAATAATATACTGGCCTGCATCTGAATTATCACCGGCCGGCACCGCATAGGAGAGGTCCGATAAACGGTCGGCTTCATCCTGCAGCATGACTCCGCCAGATACAGCTTCTTCAAGCGTCAAGCTGTCTTCATCGACCGTCACCACCATGAATTGCGCCGTGTACAGTTTATCGTCCAGTGCTTCTCCATATTTTTTGGTTTGATTATTGGCCGTAATGATCACTCTTTGTTTAAGCGGATCGGAAAAATATACCTCTTCCGAGAAACCGCCATCCACCTGGCTTTCAGAGATGGGGGGCGTATAGACCTGGATCCCGGGATTCCCGATAAACCCTCCGTGAACAACGGAAATCGTACTCTCGTCCACCACTACAACACCGGTATCCAGTGCTTCGCCCCTGAACCATACCTGGGTCGAATCGGTGAAGAAATCACCGGTTATAGTAAAGGAGAAGGGAGTGATTTCCGTACCGGGCACTCCACCTTCAGAAGCCAGAATCAGGTTTTCCACATAAGGAGATGGGTTTGCAAAGGACATAATCGCCTTATGAGCCTGGATAAAACCCGAACCTGATACCAGGTCCACTCCCGGATCATCTCCATCGATAGCCGTCTCCTTCAGCAGGGCCCTGATCGTTTCAGGATTCACCAGACTGACTGAGTCAAACTTCAGTTTTGCTTCCATGATCAGTGCCGCAACACCTGCTGTATGCGGTGATGCAGCCGAAGTTCCAAAGAAATTGGGAAACAGGGTATCCGGGTCGATGCTACTGTTCCAGTCCCCGTTACCCAGATCGACGGTGGTGTTGACTCCGTTTGGAGCGGTGATATCCGGTTTGTCACGGACCACTCCGTTTACCGGTGTACCTCCTACCGACGAAAAGGACATGATTACGGGTACCGGATATTCCTCCGGATTATAAGTCGGATTCTTGTCGAAGCGAACGGCCCCCACAGAGATGGCTCCAGCCGCATTGGGGTGCCCCACGATGGTGGATGAACCGCCTTCCCCATACTCAAGCATTTGGAACTGCGATCCTCCGCGGAACAGGATGTATTTGAAATGAACCGGCACCTCACCGGCGGCCCTGGCGATGACCACATTGGCCGTGACACTGTCGCCCACCACCGAAAACGGGACCACCTCTATGGGGAAGCCTCCCACATTTTCCCGGTTGAAACCCAAAAGAGAAAACCCGATATCATCGGAAAGAAAAATATCCAGGTCGGTGGTGGTGGTATTCATGGTGGGATCCGAATGATCGTCCCATTGAAGCACCAGGGTATATTCCCCCTCAGGAAGCAGAACACTCTGAAAGATATCTCCGCCATCAAAATCATGGGCCGTCCCGTTAATGGTCGATGGCGCTTCAGCGGAACTGAAATCAGCTTCATAAGAGGCCCTTCCAAAATTTCCTGCCGAGGAGAAAAATGTAACTCCTTCGCTTACGACAGAATCAATGGTAACAGAGATCACCCCATCACGGAAAAAAGGCTCGGTGATATAGGAAAGATCGTCTACGATCACATCGGATCCGGCATTGGCCAGTTCCCTGATACCCAGAGCCATGTCCAGCTCGCCCAGGTAGCCGGTCCGGAATGCCAGTTCAGCGCCCGGGGCAATATCATGAACGATCTGCAACATGGCCCTGCCCTCATCGGAAAGGACCCCGTGGGAGGGAACAATGTCTTTGAGCACCTCCACCTCCCGGGTGTATCCTTTCGGGTTACCCAGGCCGGGCAGATCGCCGTTGCTTACATCATTATTTGCTTTGAGCCGGGTATTGTAACTGTTTGAAAGCACCCCGATTTTCACCCCGGAGCCGTCGATATCAAAACCCAGACGAGCAAAATCGGAGTGCATGGCAAAATCGCCCTGGCTTTTCGTGAGGCCGGTAGCCGGAACAATGTAATTGCTTACGCCCGGATAGACGGGACGGGCATAATAAAGCGCCGTAAAAAAATTCAGTTCACTCAGGTCGCCGATTTCCACCCACCCGGTGGCACGGCTTAAAAGGGGATCTTCCGTAAGCAGGTCGAATCCCAGACTGTCCAGGCTGTAAAGCATGGCATCGTACTAACCGCTGTTGGCCACCACCTCGATGAGTACTCTGGTCCCATCGATCTGGAAAACAGCATCGGTGGCTCCCTCAGGCGGATTGTAGCCCGGAATGATATTCAGGCTTTCCTGAGCACCTCTGCAATGGTTGGAGTTAATGTTGGCATCGGTGGTCTTCTCCGTTCCGTCAGGAAAGACCACGGTCCACTCTACCCGGTCCTTGTGATCAAACTCCTGGCTGAAGGCCTTCTCCTTAACACCAGGTTCAAAGGTGTAAATTCCATACTTTTTGGCTTGACCATGGTTATATGTAACTACGCTACCCGATTCATCTATCACAAGCGTTTTCTTTCCCTTGTTCTCGTAACCAAAGTGCGCCAAAATTTTACCGTCACCAACATACTCCGTACAGCTGAGCACAATGTCCACATCATATTAGCTACTTCCTTTCTGTCCGAACAGGCCGGGAGCGTACAAAGAGATAATTGAAATAAATATGAAGCCTGTTAACAGGGACCTTTTATTAATAGAGTAGATTTTTTTCATAGTTCTTTAGCTTAGCTCAGAATTGTTCCTTGATCAGGGTCCATTTTTGCCCACTGCAACTGCTAACAAAACTGACTTTATTAAGTTCTTAAGGGAAAGGTATTTAACTTCTGATTAACAGTTTTTACACCTTCCCTTGTATTTATATGTAAGTAGGGAATTATTAAGCCCTGCTGTTGTTAAGGAAATCCTAAAATACAGGAACAAGCCTGTATTTCAGTTGAATGGAGAGATATAAGTGATTAAAACCTATCTGGCCTTATAATACTCCAGGGCCCTGGGCATGATCCGCTTCAGATTCCCGATCCGGTTGGAAGGATCGGGGTGTGTGGACAGGAATTCCGGCGGGCGGGAGCCTGATCTATCAGCCATCCGTTCCCAGAATGCAGGAGCAGTTTGCGGATCGTACCCCGCCATGGCCATAAAGTACAAGCCCAATTCATCCGCCTCCGTCTCATGGGTCCGGGAGTAAGGCAGCACCACTCCCACCTGGGCCCCAACGCCAAAGGCCAGCATGGCCAGATCGATGGTCTCCTTTTTCTGTGTCTTCAGAGCTTCGGAAAGGGCTATTCCCCCCATCTGGAGGGCCAGTTGCTGCGACATTCGTTCATTTCCATGCTGGGCCACCGCATGAGCGATCTCGTGACCCATGACTACCGCAATCCCGTTCTTATCCTGGCAGACGGGCAGAATTCCTTCGTAGAAAGCGATCTGTCCCCCGGGCAAACACCAGGCATTCAGTTCTTCGGAGACCAGCACGTTGTACTGCCATTCATATCCTTCAACGGCCGTCTGCAGATTATTCAGCTTCAGATAAGCCTCCACCGCCACGGTGAGTTTCTCACCCACCTCTTTAACCATGTTCACATAAGTAGTATTGGTCGATAACTGTGCCTCTGCCAGCACCTTTGAATAGCTTTCGTTGCTGAGCGCTATCATCTGGGAGGCAGGGATGGCTACAAATTGCTTTCGCCCGGTCATGGGGACTATGGCACAAGAGAGCAGGAAAACAAGGGGCAGAATAAGTAACTTTTTCATGAGAACTGTGTCCTAAGGCAAATGTGATGGTGTATGAATAACGTATGACCAAGTCATTTGTTTAGGCCAGTAAAATTATTTCTATTCCCGGGAGGATTCCAGTCCATCAAGGGCCTCTGCGGCTGCCAGCCTTCCCATCTCTATCATCTCCCCGGCCTTGTAAAAGTCAAAAGTGCCGCAGGCATCGTGAGAGACCTCCACCAGCACATCGGGGTTATGCTCATTCAGGGATACCTGTGCAATGCGATCGGTCATCAACGTGATGGTTTTATCAATCAGGTTAAAATATCCCATCTTTTCCTCATGTTTCTGAGACTGTTTACCGGATTGACCATAGGACAGTATCTTCTGAAGGTAGGATTGGAACTCATCCATCTTTTTTTGATAGGCGTGTTTCAGCTTTTCATCCTCCTCCCTGGAGATCTCCGGAAGCTTAACAGGAATACTGGCGTTGACATTAACCACCACCAACAAATCACCGGGAATCCGTTCGGCGTGATTGATGGGAATATTATTTAATACCCCACCATCCACCAGGAGGCCTTCGGCCGTTTTTACGGGTGTTAAAACGGAGGGGATGGAAACCGAAGCCCGGATGGCATCAAAGAGGCTCCCCTGCTTAAATACCACCTCCCTTTTATGGATCAGATCGACAGCCACGGCCGCATAGGGAATGGCTAAATCTTCGATCAGGGTATCCGGAATAAAATCTTTCATCCTGTTAAATACCTTATCTCCCTTAATCATTCCCTGTTTACTCAGTGTAAAATCCACCAGGCTAAGGACCTTCAGCCTGTCGAGCGAGAGCATCCATTCCCTGAATGCTTCGATGGCACCATCGGCATACACGCCTCCCACCAGGGCCCCCATGGAGGTGCCTGCCACCGATGCAATCTGATAGCCCCTGTGCTCCAGTTCATCAATAACACCGATATGCGCGATCCCCCTGGCACCTCCTCCCGACAGGACCAGGGTAACCGGAGATTTGACCATTTTTGACATAGGTATAAAAGTAAAAAAAAACATACATTTATGTTTGGGACCATGAAAAGATATGCCGGAAGAATCAAAAAAAGATAAGAAACTGATCCTGGGGATCGACGTGGGTTCGGTCTCCATCTCCCTGATTGCACTCAGCCAAAACGGGGTCTTGAAGAAGGATGCCTACATCCTGCACCACGGGAATACCCGTGAGGCACTACGCCGCTTATTGAAAAATTATCGTTCCGAAGATATTATTGGAGTAGCGACCCCTTCCGGGAAATCTCATTTTACCGGTCAGGTCCAGGTATATGATCAGCAGGTAGCCCTGATGGAGGCTGCTGATTTTTTGGAACTGAAAGCCCGGTCGATCCTTCATGTGGGTGCGGAACGCTTCTACCTCTTAGAGCTCGATGAGCAGGGTAACTACCTGCAAACCAGTCACAGCTCCTCCTGTGCGGCAGGTACAGGAAGTTTCCTGGATCAGCAGGCCCTGCGGCTGAACCTGAATGACACGGGCCACCTTTCAGAAATGGCTCTCAGAAACAGTGCTCCGGTTCCGGACATTGCGGCAAGATGTTCCGTATTCGCCAAGACCGATCTGATCCATGCACAGCAGAAAGGATATGGCCTGGAGGCCATCTGCGACAGTCTGTGTAAAGGGCTGGCCGATAATATTGCAGATACCCTCTTCAATAAGTCCATCCCCGTGTCGCCCATTTTTATGTCAGGAGGAGTAGCCCTTAACCAATCGGTAGTCAGGCATCTGCAGCGTATCATCGGCAAGGAGATCGAAGTGCATCCATATGCCCATCATCTCCCGGCCATCGGAGCTGCCCTGCTTTTCCGGAAGGAGCTGAAAGAGGGCAAAGAACTGTCTTCCCCCATCCTTTCAAAGCTTCTTGTTGACCCCGGTACGCGGGAGTATTACTATGAACCCCTTCCGGCTCCTGCCGGCAAAGGCCAGGAGGTCCTGATTGAAAAGCAGTATACATATCATCCCTCTGTCTCGAATCATAAAGCGGGGATCCAGGTGGACCTGTTTACTCTGCCCTCCTTCGAAGCAAAACAATTTCACCTGGGGATCGATGTGGGTTCCACGAGTACCAAGGCCGTATTGCTTCACCGGAGTGGTAAACCATTCGCCGGATTCTACACTTATACCCAGGGTCAGCCCCTGAAAGCCGTTCAGGCACTCTACGAGGCCATGGACCACCTCTCTCAAACCTTAAAAGAACCCTTTCACTTCCTGTCGTGCGGAACCACCGGATCGGGACGCAAATTTATTGCCGGGATCGTCAGGGCCGATCAGGACTACGATGAAATTACGGCTCATGCCCGTGCAGCCTATGAATTGAATCCGGAGACCGATACCATTATTGAGATTGGCGGACAGGATGCCAAATTCACCCGCATGAACCGGGGAATGGTCACCTTTTCCCATATGAATACGGTTTGCGCAGCAGGAACGGGAAGTTTTATCGAGGAGCTGGCAGGAAGGCTGGGGGTGAAGCTGAAGGATTACGAGCGCCTGGCCCTGGGCCGTAAGGCACCGCTGGCCAGCGACCGCTGTACTGTTTTTATGGAACGGGATATCAACCAGCTGCTTAGTAAGGGATATTCTGTGGAGGAGGTTCTGGCCACGGTCATTCACTCGGTACGGGAAAATTATCTGAAAAAAGTAGCCAGTGAGGCCCATATTGGCGAACACATCTGTTTCCAGGGAGCCACTGCCAAAAACAGGGCTCTGGCTGCCGCTTTCGAGCAGCGCTTAAACAAACCGATCTTTATCTCCCCGCTTTGCCACCTTACCGGGGCCCTGGGTACAGCTCTTCTTCTTAAGGAAGAAGGTATTTCCGCCACGAAATTCAGAGGGCTTGATCTCTACAAAAAGACCATCCCGGTCCAGACCGAAACCTGTGAACTTTGTCTGAACCACTGTACCATCAGTGTGGGCACCATCAACGGCGATAAGCAGGCCTATGGATTTCTCTGCGGCAGGGATTATGAAACCGAGAAATTTGTAAATAAATCATGTTCCGGATTCGAACTATTGAAGGAACGCCGAAAACTGACAGGGGAAGCTGTCCGGAAAGTTTCACACCGGGATCAGAAAAAACCCCGGGTGGGTATGCCGGCCGCCCTGCACCTGATGGAAGACCTGCCTTTCTGGAGTGCTTTTTTCAGAGCCCTGGATATCCCGCTTCACACCAGTGAAAGATACAGAGATTCGCTCAAAGTTGGGAAAAAGATTGCCGGAGCTGAATTCTGTGCCCCCATTGATGCCATGTATGGCCATGTGGCCCATGTGGCCGAAACCTGCGATTTTGTATTTATGCCGGCCTACCTCGAATCCAGGGACAGTCCCGGAAATCAAACCCATAACTTCTGCTATTATACCCAGTTCAGTGCCTCCCTGGCCTACCAGGGGGGGCCGCATATGAGGCATAAACTGGTGAGCCCCATGTTGAATTTCAGCAAAAGCAAGGAGCACAATGCCCGGCAGCTTCTTCAGGGATTAAAAAAGATGGGATTTGATTCTCTGACCCTTCCCAGGGTCATCCGTGCCATGAAAAAGGCAGATACAGAGGCCCGGCAGATCCAGGAGCGTTTAAAAAGGCTGTTCCGAAAAAAGCATGATGAAGAGGAAGTCTCCGTGGTATTACTGGGCAGGCCCTATGTGGTGCTTTCTGAAACGCTGAACAAGGGAATCCCCGACATTTTTACGGGGATGGGTGTCAGGGCGTGGTACCAGGATATGCTCCAGGTGGACCTGGAGCGTGACCAGGATTTCAATCGCCTGCTGGAAAAGACCCCCTGGCACTTTGCCTCCAATATCCTGCGCGCCGCCGAACTGGCGGGACGGACCAAAAATCTCTATCCGGTGCTGATCACAGCTTTCAAATGTGCACCCGACTCATTTATCATCGACTATTTCAAACAGTTGATGCACCTCTGTAACAAGCCCTACCTGATCATCCAGATTGATGAGCATGATTCCAACACCGGGTATGAAACCAGGATTGAGGCAGCCCTGCGCTCCTTCAGGAACCATGCCCTTACGACCACCCTGGTGCCTGATCCCAGGCTGGGATCCCTGCTGCCAGGGGTAGAAAACAGCGTAGGCGGTAAAACCCTGCTGATGCCCAACTGGGATGATTTTACCAGTCCGCTCGTGGTGGCCAACCTGAGAAGGGCCGGAATGGATGCCCGCCTGCTGGAGCCCAGCGAACTGGGAATCCGTAAAAGCATGGTCCATAACACAGGACAGTGCCTGCCTATTAATATCATTGCCCAGAATTGTATCGACTACATTGAAAAGTACCGTCTCGATCCCTCCCGAACCACCTTATGGATGACGGAAGGGCACATCAGCTGCAACCTGAAGCAGTACCCCTATTATATCAAGAAGATCTTGGAAAATTACGGGCAGGGACTTGAAAAGACCTCGGTATACACAGGAAAGATCACCCACCGGGATATCTCCATCAAAGTCACCTACTATGCCTATTTTGCTTATATGCTGGGGGGACTGTTTCACAAGACAGCCTGCCGGATCCGCCCTTATGAGCGTACACCGGGCCAGACCGACCAGGTATTCAAAGAGGTGCACCGGATATTGCTGGATGCCTTCCTGGGAAAAACTTCGCTGGAGAGCGCCATTGAGGATGGACTGTCCCGTGTGGATGAAATAGACTATAATAGAACAGTCAGAAAACCACAGGTGGCCATCTTCGGGGATCTTTATGTGAGGGATAATGAAACCATGAACCAGGGCCTGATCCGGGCCATCGAAGAGGCAGGGGGAGAGGCACTTATTACCCCTTACCACGATTATACCAAAATCACCATTGAAAATATGTTCCGCCGCGCCCAGGAGCGGGGAGAATATATGGAAACCCGTGTAAACAGAGCACTGCTTTATGTGGTGAAATACATGGACGAACGCTACTACAAGCCCTTTATCAGGCATCTGGGCCCACCCCCTGTGATCAAACCCAAACTCCTGGAGAAAAAGCTTGAACATTTTCATATCGATCTCCTGCACGGGGGAGAATCCTACGATAATATCCTGAAAATTTTCTACCTGAAAGAAAACTACCCGGAACTTTCCCTGTTTGTCCAGACCAACCCCTCGTATTGCTGCCCGGCACTGGTTACCGAGGCCATGACCCTCAGGATCAGGGAGCTGACGGGGGTTTCTATTGTCACCCTGACCTATGACGGGACCAGCGATCAGAGAAATGATGCCATCGTTCCCTATATCCGGAATGCCCTGGAAAAAAACAAAAAGGACTGAAGAAGCTCCCAGCAAACTGCGAGGCTTCTTCGCACGACCTGGGACCGGGAGGTGATTGTACTTACTCCAGAGTTTTTCTTCTCAGCAGGACCTTGGTATAACTTCTTCCCAGTTTATCGTCATAATACTCGTAGGATTTCTGAGCCCAGTCCAGGGCAAGATCCGTGTTCCCCATCACTTCGTTGGCTACTGCAATATTGAGACAGGCCCTCCCTGCCGTCTTCCGTTTCTGATGATCTGCCAGCTCACTCCAGATCTCCACCGCTCCCTGCCAGTTAGCTACTTCGGCTCTCCGGTAAGCGGCTTTAAACTGATGTTTCGCCTGTCCACTTGTTCGTTTATAAAGGTCTCTTCTGACCATATAGAAACCGGGCATAAATCGCTCTATGTAAGCGATTCCGGCGTTGTAAGCCGCCTCCGGAAGAACCGTTGGAGGAAGAATACCCCCTTTTGTATCGAAAGTCAGGTAAGCGGAATGCTGGTACTGATCGATGATCGATTTTGTACCCGGATGATAGAGGCGCCAGTAACACACCACATTCATATTCACCTGCCCGGGCAGGGTCGGTTTGGGAGATCCTGTGGAAAGAATAGCTGCCATCTGTTCCGTTGCCGCGAATGCCAGCAGGTCCGTATTGGAATCAAAAGTCTCCAGTACCAGGAGGGCATCTGTCCGCTCCGATTCGCATATTTCAGCCACCAGGTCCCAGTCCAGCAACTCCGGCATTTCGCGTGTTCCTGTACCGTACAATCTGACTTTTCCGGGGAATAATAATATCGGTCCCTTCCATGCCTTTGACCGCATCGTAGGCCCCTTTAATACACTCATCTGAAGCCAGATGGTCGGAGCCGGCAATCTCGCTGCTGACAATGGCTTCCACGAGCTTAGCATCCGCATCCTCCTCTTCCACCAGGGAGCGGTTCACCACCGCAATGTAGTTCACATCATCGGGCAGATAGGCCTGGGGGGGCTGGGGGTAATTAAGGCTTACATAGCCGTATTTGCTGCATCCGGAAACGGTCAGTGCAAGCATCAATAATCCGTAAAAAGCTTTTTTGGTCTTCATGGCAGACAATCATTAATAAGAACTGGCTTAACTGGGTATTGCCTGCCTATACGAGAAAAAGACCGGGAGGGTTTGTTTATCTGTCAATCCCGGACTACCTGAACACCTTTCCAGAAGGCCACCCTTCCTTTGATCCCGTCGGCAAGGGGTCTGGGATCTGCATAATACCAGGCCGCATCCTGATTGGTGGCACCATCCACCTCCAGACTGTAATAAGATGCCGTTCCTTTCCAGTGACAAATGGTCTCTGTATCACTCTCTCTTAAAAAATCCCTGTTAACCGAATCAAGGGGAAAGTAACTGTTCCCCTCCACATTCACAATATCATCGCTTTCTGCGATGATCTGATTATTCCATATTGCTTTCATAAAATTTTCTTTCCCAAATAGTCGCACTGCTTATAAAAACCTTACAGTTTAGTTTTAGTTCCATCTGTTTGGCCCATCTTCTTTAATGTCTTATCTTCCTCCAGACCGAATACGAAAATTATTATAAACCCAAATAAATCTTAGCAAGCCATGATCAAAGTATTTAGCATTGCTGCATTCCTGTTTTTACTGGCCGGTTCGCTATCCGGACAAAAACATCTTCCCGGATTTGAAAATAACTGGGCACAATGGCGGGGACCATACGACAGCTGAGTAGCTCCCGCCGCTGATCCGCCCCTTGAGTGGAGCGAGAGCAGAAACATCAGATGGAAATCTGAAATTCCAGGTGTTGGTCATGCCACACCAGTGATCTGGAAAGATCAGATCATCCTTCTGTCTGCCATTCAAACCGACCGGAAGATAGAACCGGATAAGACCGTTGGGCAGGAACAGGAACAGGATTGGATGAATCCCAGATCAACGGACTATATTCATAAGTTTGTGGTTATTTCGGTGGACCGCAACAGTGGGAAGATCCTCTGGCAAACCACTGTCCGGGAAGAACTTCCCTACAGTCATACCCATGAATTTGGCAGCTGGGCCTCCAATTCCCCGGTCACAGACGGGGAAATGATCTTTGCCTATTTTGGCTCCCACGGATTGTACTGCCTGAATTTTGAAGGAAAGATTCTATGGGAACGCGATCTGGGCCGGATGGAAAAGCATATGAGTTTTGGAGAAGGCAGCTCACCCGTCCTGTACAAAGACAAACTGATCGTACTGCGGGACCATCAGGGGCCATCCATGCTCCATGTGATGGATAAACGGAGTGGGAAGGTCCTCTGGGAGGTGGAGCGGGATGAGATAAGTTCCTGGTCCACACCCGCTGTCATTGAACACGGAGGGTATGTACAGTTGATTACCAATGCTACAAACAGAATACGCAGTTATAACCTGGAGAACGGGAACATACTCTGGGAGGCTGGTGGAATGACCCGCAACGTCATCCCCTCGCCTCTCTATTCCGATGGGATGGTCTATCTGATGAGCGGGTTCCGGGGAAGCGCTCTTCAGGCTGTCGATCTTTCGAAGGCAGCAGGAGATATCACAGGCTCGCCGGCCCAGGTTTGGAACTACGGTCAGAATACGCCCTATACCCCCTGTCCGATTATTATGGATGGTAAACTGTACTTCCTGAAAGTAAATAACGGCTATCTGACCTGCCTCGAAACGAAGGATGGGACCGAGCACTATACCAACCAGAAACTGGAGGGGATCAAGAACATTTTTACCTCTCCGGTGGGAGTGAAGGACCGTATCTATATTTGTGGAACCAACGGAGTCTGTTGCGTGGTGAAAACCGGGATGGAGTTTCAGCTCTTGTCGCAGAATACCCTGGATGACCAGTTTTTCGCCTCCCCCGTTGTATTGGGCGACACCCTTTTTCTCCGGGGAGTGAAGAGCCTGTACTGCCTCGCTGGGGATTAACACCCCCGGCGAAGGACTGAGATCCTATTCCTTTGTGATCTTTATGGCCAGTTCCCCGGCCGGGATTTCTATATCCAGATTGATGCGACCCTCCACAGCGCTAAAGCTAAGAGGGGCGGAATAGGAACCCGTTAGGGGATTGAGCATCAGAACCCGAAAATCCCCATGCCCTGTTTCCATCTCCAGCGAAGTATGATCTGTTCCCGTAGCTCTCAGATAAACAGCATAGGACCCCTTTTGATCGGAGAGTACATAAGGGATCAATCCGGGTGAACTTGTGACACTGAAGAGGTCCGGACGAAGCTGCTCCAGCTCAAAGCCATGCAGGAATTCACTTAATACTCTCAGTTGAGAACGCAGGGCCTTGCTCCCTCCCCCGGGGGCCTGGTTTTCTCCCAGTCCATTTTCATTAGCCACAAAAAAGGAATAGTCCAGGTTATTGAACAGACCACCCCCGCTGAGCATGAATTGCCAGGCCTGTCGCCGGTAAACCTGATCGCCGGAACCGGCAAATCCCGTTTCATCAAACCCGATAACCCGGTCATAGTGATAGTTCCACTCCACAGCCTCCGGCCAGGCATAATGAAAGTTAATGATGGAGATATGATCGCTCACTTCCGGGATGGAGGCTCTGAAATTGGAGTAATTCTGGGCGATCAGGTGCTTCCTGGCCAGTCCGGTTTCCTCTTCAGCAATAACGGAAGCCAGATGCTCCTGCCAGGCCATGGATGCCTCGTCGGCGAAATCTGCTTTATAGGTCCAGTCTCCAATCCTCAGGTCTTCCTTGTTCACAATGTTGTAGACAGGAACTGCATGATCGGACCAGGGTTCATTTTGAATTTCAAAGAAAAAATGATCGTATTCATTCAGTTCTTGCACCATCTTTTGAACAAAACTTACCTGGTAGGACAGCAGCTCCCCATTTTGGAGTGTATGTGCATCAAAACGGCTTAAGTCCCCATCCAAATTGATATTATTTGCAGGATTCTGGGGACAAATGTCCCAGTGTTCGTCGCGGTAAATGGAGGAGAAAAGGGTGACTTCCACAATAATATCAAGCTCCGCTGCCGCGATCATAAAATCATGCAGGCGCTTGAAATAGGCCTCATTCCAGCTCGAAAGATCATATTTCCACTCTCCCGTATTCCCCAGTACAAGCATGCTCCAGGGAGTCATGATGCTCTCTTTCGCCGGTGCCAGGGTATTGTGTCGAATTCCAAAACTCTCAGCTTCAATCTCGAAATAGCTTCCTGTAAATATGCGGGTATAATTCATCCCTTCTTCCGAAAGTGTTTTCAAATAAGTGAGGTAGTCAAAATCCTCATTTAGCAGGGCTCCGTAATGTTCCGCAGAAGTAATTAAGGCCAGTGCTTCCCCTTTATAAAGGAAATAATGAGGGTTTGCGGGATGCAACTGGATGGGACCTTCTGCCGGTAGCTCCCGGTTCTCCGGAGATTCACTGACCTGGCAGGCCATCAGCAGGAGGGAAATAGCGATCAGAGTTAGAATTTTCTTCATTACAAATGGATCTTTATGAATTCTATTAACGGTGACGGAAGCGGAGGCGATACGATTTTCGCGCCGGGGAGAGAAGAGCATAGTTGCTTACAAAGCGCATGTCTTCGATGGTGTAGAAAGCCTTCGGATTATATTTTTGGATGATGCCAACCACCTCTCTGAGTACCTTCCGCCTGATAATGATATAAAGCACACCTACCTCTCCCTCTCTTCCCATGCCCGGGACCGTAGTCAGGGCATATCCCTGTTCGCGAAGCCCGTTAATCAGATCGTCGGCCCCCTTCTTGGTAATCACCCTCACCAGTTCATACCCCAGGGCCAGTTTCCCTTCCAGAATCATACCCACGTAGGTACCCAGGCCAAAGCCAAAAGCATATCCTAAATATGTGAACCAGTTATCCAGGTTTGCCATAATCCGGGTAATGGTAATGAGCCAGATCAGGGACTGGGAAAAGCCAACAAATGGTGCCAGGTTCCGGTAGCCTTTCGCAACCATAATCACACGAATTGTATCCAGCGAAACATCTACCACCCTGGCCATCAGGATCAGGACCGGAAGGATAACATAATCAAACCATGAAAATTCCATCACTTGTTCCTCCTTTTTAAAGTCCTGCTAAATTAGTTTATCTCATCCGGTTTAGGGGGATCATGGCATAGAAAATCATAGAATTTGACCATATTTATTACAGTTGCACCACGGGAAAACCAGTAAAGAGTAAAAGAAACGAATCAAAGGAGTTTAATGGCTTTCCCGGAAAACGGGGGTCTGGCTGTTTGGAGAAAAACCATAACTTTGGGCTATTGCAGGGTCGTTCCCTCTGATTCAGGTAACATACAGCTCATGAAAATCAATTCGTACAAACTAATGGCACTGGTTAATCTGGTGGCAGTGCTTCTCCTCCCCGGCTGTGTGGAACGCTATCACCCCGACGACATGTACCTGCGCCCTGGAGTTCTGGTAATCAGTGCCCATATTACTGATAAAGCCGGAACTCAGATCATTGAAGTTTCCCGCTCCTCTCATCCGGAGTCTCCACGTTTTAACCCGGAACCGGGTTGTATTATACTCCTGTTCAGGGAGGACGGGGAGAGCCGGGAATTTATTTCCAGTGCTGAGCCCGGCTATTATGCGGCTGATCTGGATTCGTCCTTTCTGCGCACCGGCATGAATTTCCAGGTGCAGGTGCTTACAGATGACGGGAACGAATACCACTCGGATTTTGACAGGATCAGGCCTGTTCCGCCCATCGATTCCATTTACTCTAAGGTGGAAGATATGATCTATACCGGTGAACAGAATTCCATTCCGGGAATCCGCTTCTACCTCGACTTTACCTACGACGATCAGGCCTGCGAGTACATCCGCTGGGAGCTCACTGAAACATACGAGTTTCACAATCCGAACATGGAAGCTTTTTTGTATCTGAACCGCTGGACCCTCCGGACCCTCGAAGGGGAAGATAATCCGAGAATCTGTTATATTACACGCCCTTTACCTTCCAGTCACAGCATCACCACCCAGGATCTGAATTACGGACCTTTCAGCCAGGCCTTTGATTTTGTTCCCAACGACTGGAACGAACAAAAACTTTTGTTCAAATATAGTCTGATGGTTAAGCAATATTCCCTGGGCCCTGAAGGATTCCACTACTGGAATGAAGTAGGGTCGATCCGGCAGGGACAGGGCATGCTGTTTGACAAACAACCGGCCCTGTTAAAATCAAATATCCGCAACATTGCCGATGAAGATGAAAAGGTGCTGGGCTTTTTCACTATGTCGGGGGTCCGGGAGATCCGCGGATTTGCAGAGGATATTCCGGGGTTCGACGATTCTCCTAATCCCTATTACTGTTTACCGGTGAACAAAGGGCCAGGTTCCAGCAGTCCCACGAATTTTCCGGCCTATTTTGCAAGGGCCAGCTACGATGGCACTACGGTCTACGCACAAGTAAACAAACACTGCGTGGATTGCAGGGAATACAAGGGAAGCTCGGCAATAAAGCCCGATTTCTGGTAACAATAAGCGTTCTGCCGGGATCCGTTTAACTGATTCTCCCCGCTTAGTCCGCTAAAAGGGTGTGATGGTCAGTTTATAGCTTCTCTCCACTGGTTTTAGCCTGTAATTTTCCAGTTGCCTGACAGCCGTCCCGCCCACTCCGGAAACAGCATAATCCACATTCAGAATGGTATTTGGTGCCTCTTTCAGCTGATAGGTATATACCGCCCTGGACAGGTTATCCGTGGTATATTTATGTAAGCTGAAATTCAGTAATCCATCTCCTTCGATTCGCAGGCCTTTCCCATCTTCATTTTGCACTTTCAACCATCTTACATCGGTCCGGTTGCCATAATCCTGAGGGATAATATAAGGCTCATACATATTATCGGCATCCGAGCGGTAAACCCCGACTTTGGCACCGGTTTTCCGGTCGGGATAAGTTTCGAACGGGCCACGTCCGTACCATTCAACCTGATTAAATTCTTTCGGCAGCACAAACTGCAATCCCTCTTTTGGCAACATCTCAGGCATCACCCCGTGTGGGGTAACTTCCTGCTCAAGCTCTATTGTTCCGTTAGCCAGGAAGGTCCAGGTCTCATTGCGTTCGAAAGCAGAAAACCGGCTCCCCCATCCTGAGGTCACGGGCAGAGAGGAAATGGACCATGCCTTGATTCTGACAGACAGCTCAGAGTCTGTATGTTTCACCACCTTTATCTCATCTACTTCCATCTTCAAATCACGCATCCCCAGGGTGCGAAGCTGATTATCTATCGAACGGCCATATCCCTCAGTGACATTGCTGCTGTAAAATTTATAAGATCCCCAGGGATCCACATCATTGGCGGTAGGTGCACGCCAGACCATAAATTCGGGACCTCTTTCCAGATATTCCTTTCCTTTAAAAGACAGGGAAGTCAGCTGACCTGTACTTTTCTCCAGGGTGTAACTGAAGTCAGCTCCTTCCAGGACCATTTCTGTATCACTTTCTGTAAGCTTGATCTGCCCCGGCGGTGTGACTTCCCCGGCTACCTTTTCTGAAGGCAGTACAAATTGTTCCCAGGCAATCTCATGTCCGGCATCGGCCCAGTCCGAATCCTCCTTTAATCTTAATGATAGCAAAAGGATTTGTTCCCCGGATTCATGAACCGCCTGATAGGGCACTGTGAAAGTGGCTGAGCGCTGGGCGGGCAGATCCATATTCAGAGCTCCCTCCTGAACCACTTCTCCGTCCACCTGCAGCACCCAGCTACCGGCCAGTTCGTTCAGATTCTTAAAATGATGGAAGTTGCTTATTTTCACCAGCCCTTCTTCAGCATCCTGCAGTTCGAACCAGACCGGCTGACCCGACTTCTTCATCTGCTTGATCTCCGGCTGGATTTTACGGTCGGGCCAGATAACTCCATAGCTTCTTCCCCCCAAACCGACGGCATAAAAATCTCCCTCTTTGGTATCCGTCTCAAAATCAAGCGCCAATACGGCATCCTTCGTGTTCGATCTCAATTGATCAAGTGTAACGGCGTGGCCGAATACTTTCACATCGTCGATCACCATGCCGGACATCCGGCCCGACCATTCTCCCTGATCCTGAGTATCCGCTTCTCTTCCAATACAGAGGGGGAAGGGGGTTGAAGTAATATTCCCGGAATATGCGGTCTCAGCGGCCAACTCACCGTCCAGAAAGAGCTTTACGCTTTGCCCGTCATAAATGCCGGCTATATAATGCCAGCTATCGTAAAAGCCGGAAGGAACAGGGGCCTTTGCAGATATTCGCTGCGGGCCTCTCTGGTATCCACGGGTGCCTGTGCCATTCACATAAAACTCCAGTGTATCCGGGTCTTCCATCTGAACTCCATACTGGTATTTGCCTTTCGATATAAATACGTTGGCTTGCGGGATCTCACGGGGCTTTACCCAAAAACCGACGGAGAGTTGATTGCCAGTGATATCCAAAGAGGGATCCCGGTAAAATTCCACCCAATCATCATGCCCCGATAACTCCAGACCACGCCCATCCTTACCCTCAGTAAATACGGGGCGGCCCATGATCTGGCCCTCATTGTGGCGGGGCGACAAATCAGGCAGGATCCAGCGGGGCGTAGTGATACCCGGGCTTACATAGTCCCAGATAGCCCCGCCAATTAAGCGGGGAAATGCACGTATCAGTTCCCAGTATTCATCCATGCCTCCCAATCCGTTTCCTGTAGCAGCAATATACTCATCCATGAACGAGGCCCGTTGATCGCCTTCAGGCAAGGCTTTCCCCAGAGCCAGGTTTCGAAGGTTCAGGGGAATCCAGTATCGCGGACCTACTATATCTTCAAAGGGAATGTAAAACTGATTCCCACCGTACATCCAGGCCGGACGGCTTGGATCGATACTTTTTCCCGTTTCGATCACCTCCCTGATATTGTACCCGCTGCCCGATTCGTTCCCTGCACTCCAGACAATCACAGAAGGGTGGTTGCGGTCCCGGTAAACCAGCTTCCTGCTCCGGTCCTTATACATCTCGGTCCATGCAGGATCCTCTGAAAGCTGCGTATTGTTGTGTGCTTCATCTCCCACCTCATCGAAAATATACATCCCCAGCTCGTCAGCCATATCAAGATACTCCGGTGAAGGGGGATAGTGACTGGTGCGTACCGCATTGATATTGTGTTGCTTCATAATCAGAAGATCCTTCCGCAGGGTTTCCGGGGGAACCGCCTGACCATGGTCCGGATCATGCATGTGGCTGTTAATGCCGTTTAACTTTACCGGGACTCCGTTGACCGTCAGGATCTGATTGTTGTATTCTACCTCGCGGAAACCGATCTTCGCCGTAAATGCTTCCATCGTCTCCCCGTTTTCACCTTTCAGCTGTATTAGCAGGCTATAAAGATTCGGAAACTCGGCGGACCAAAGCTTCGGATTCACCACCAGGACGGATAGTTTCACCTTTTCCAGCGAATCAGAAGCAATTTCCAAATTTCCAGATTGCAAGCGTTGATTCAGAATGGAGTGATTATTTTCATCCATAAGATCAATTTCCACCGAAACTATTGCCTCTTCGGCGCTTTTGTTCTGAATATCGGTTTCGATAAGCAGGGTGGCATCTTTATAGCTTTCATCCAGATCGGTCACCACATAAAAATCGTGAATATAGGTCCCGGGCTGCGCATATAACTTCACATCTCGGTATATTCCCGACAGGCGCCACATGTCCTGGTTCTCCAGATAAGAACCATCCGAATAGCGCAGCACCTCAACCGACAGATCGTTTTTACCAATCTTTACAAAAGGAGTAATATTGAACCCGGCCGGTTCAAAACCTCCCTGGTTATATCCGGCCCTCTTACCGTTTACCCAGATGTAGGACGCCGATTTAATGCCTTCAAAGCGAAGAAAAATCTCTTTATTCTTCCAGCTTCCGGGAATGGTAAAGGATCTTTTATAACAACCTGCCGGATTGAAGTAATCCGGAATATGAGGAGGATCGTTTTCAAAGGTGTTCTTTACATTCCGGAATTTCGGGTAGCCGTAACCTTCCATCTGCCAGTTGGAGGGGACATTTATTTCGTCCCAGTCATTCACCTTGTAACGGGGTTCCCAGAATCCATCCGGGACCTCTTCAGGGGTTTCGACCCACTTAAATTTCCACGGTCCGTTCAGCAACTGATAGTTGCCACAGGCTGCCGGATTGTTCTCCAGGGCTGATTCTATATAGGCAAAGGGCACATGAAATGCATGTGGGGCATTTTGCCCTTTCTCAAAAATTGCAGGATCTTCCCAGTCCGTTGAAAGAAATTCAATTTCCTGAGAAAAGCACAGACTTGCTGACAATAGCAGGAGAAGTGACAAATAATTTTTCCGATTCATCGTACTGATTTTTAAAGAGACAATTCCCCATTCTTCGAACATGAGCTTTCTCATGTCCATTTTCAAACTCTCAATTTAGGAAAATTGCCCGGCTTCCTGAAGAAAACACAAGCTCCATTTTCAGCAGGGAGTCCTGTGCATCTTCTTCCTGCTGAATGCTTCCCTAACTTTCCGGTAAATAATTCTCGATGCCTTTCCTGTAGGCTTCAAGGGCCCGCTCCCTGGCAAAGCGATGATCGATCATGGGTTCAGGATAAGCGGAGGTCCCGAATTCAGGGATCCACTGCCTGATGTATTCCAGGTCCCTGTCAAACTTTTTCACCTGCTCTGTGGGATTAAAAACACGGAAATAGGGAGCGGCATCGCATCCTGTTCCGGCTGCCCACTGCCAGTTCCCGTTGTTGGAGGAGAGTTCATAGTCCAGTAGTTGCTCTGCAAAATAAGCTTCGCCCAAACGCCAGTCTGTTAATAAGTGTTTGCAAAGGAATCCGGCTGTCACCATGCGCACCCTGTTATGCATATAACCGGTGGCATTCAACTGGCGCATCCCGGCATCCACCATGGGATATCCGGTTTCCCCCCTGCACCAGCGTTCGAAATCATCCGGATTCGTGTTCCAGGTGATACCGTTATACTTTGGATGGAAATTCTGGCTCACTACCTGAGGGAAATGAAACAGGATCTGCATAAAAAACTCGCGCCAGATCAGTTCTGACAGGAATATCTCATCGGAAGGGCCCAGTGACCCAACGATCTTCCTGATGCTGACGGTTCCGAAGCGAAGATGAGGGGAGAGATAGGTGGTGGCATCAGGCCCGGGAAGATCACGCAAATGCGGATAATCCTTTAAGCGGGAAAGATCATAAGGAAGCACCTTGAGCTGTGAAGGCTTAAATCCCAGGGCTTCCAGGCGGGGAAAGTCTGCGGAGATCCGGAGAAAAGCCCCGGAAGCCTCTCCGGCCGGCGGGAGGAAAGAGCCGCCCCTGAATTTCTCCAACCATTTTCTCTTGTACGGGGTAAAGACCGTATAGGGCTTTCCATCTTTCTTAACAATTTCATGCTCTTCAAAAATGACCTGGTCCTTGAAGCGATGAAAAGGAATACTCCGGCAGGCAAGCAGGTCGCCAATTTCACGATCCCTGCTGTTTGCATAGGGCTCGTAATCTTTATTGGCATACACCGCATGGATATCATAGCTGTCCGACAATTCTTTCCAGACAGCGAGGGGATCCCCCCGGAGGACAGAAAGCGAGCTGTTCCTTTGGGCCAGTTTCTGGTTTATCTGCTGCAACTGGCCATATATAAAAAATACCCTTGGATCATCGACAGCCAGTTCATCGATTATCTGAATGTCAAAGATAAAAACAGGCAACACCGGGTAGCCTGTTTCCAGGGCCCTGATCAATGCGGTATTGTCTTCGAGCCTGAGATCGCGCCTGAACCAGAAAACGCTTACTTTTCCTTTGATCATGGCCGGCCAAATATTTTCTCCAGGGCCTGCTCCCTGTAACGAAATATCCCCTCCAGCTGCTTCCGGACAAATACCCGGTGAGCCAGATCTCCCAAAGGCCCCAAAGGCAGGCGGTAGGTAAGCAGATCCGTCATCAGGGTGCCCTGATCCGTTGGGCGCAGGCTATGCTCATGATGCCAGAGGGCATAGGGCCCCGCCCGCTGCTCGTCCACAAAATAAAAGGGCTCCCGGACCTGGGTAATTTCTGTTAACCAGTCCATAGCGATACCCGCAAAGGGCCGGATCTTATAGGAGATCATCAGACCGGGATAAATCTTATCGGGCAGACCGGGAGTATGAATCTCAAAGCCCATATAATCCGGAGTAATTTCCTTCAAATTTGAAGGCGAAGAAAGGAAATCCCAGGCTTCATCCGGGGAGGCAGCCAGCTCCAGTTCTTCATGTATCTGGTAGATTGCCATCTGTCAATGATACTTTTCTGTTTGTCCAATTCGTTTGATCATACCCCGGAAAATAAAGGCATGAAAGGGCAGGACCGAATACCAGTAGAGGCGTCCCCACAGGCCCAGGGGCCTGAAAGTGGCGGTCTGGTAAAGTGTCTTCTCACTGATCCGGAATTCCAGCCATGCTTCGCCGGGAAGTTTCATTTCGGCATACAACAAGAGACGCTTCTCCTTCCGGCTTGCCAGCAGTACACGCCAGAAGTCCAGCGAGTCCCCGGCCGATATTTCGCTCTTGCTTTTTCTGCCCCGCCGCAATCCAACCCCGCCGGCAAGTTTATCCATAAAGCCTCTGACCGACCATAAGCAGTTGGCATAATACCAGCCCTGCTTCCCCCCAATGGCCCAGATCCGGTCCAGGACCAGGTTTTCATCTCCAAGCGCAAGCTTCCTGCGATCTGTAAAACATCCGTGTGTGGGAACCTGTACCAGGTCGGCGATCCCTTTTTCAAGGGTATGGGAAGAAAGCGCATCGGTCCAGCTGGAAACAATCTCCTGCTGGGCGATCCTGTCAAAGGCCAGTTCCACGGCCTCCTGATAGGTCAAAAGTTCTATATGCAGCAGGTCCTTCAGCTTGTTTTCCTCGCAAACCACCTCCACCTTCATGCTGTTAACCAGGTTCACTGCCAGCCGGTAGGAAGTGGACGTAATGAAATAGAGCCAGTAGGAAGATAATTTAGGGGTCATCACCGGAACCACCCAGATGGTCCGCCTCAACTTCCGGATCCGGGCAAATTGGAGTAGCATTTCCCGGTAAGTAAGAATATCCGGACCCCCGATATCAAAACTTCTGTCAAAGGTTTCAGGTCTCAATAACACCTCGGTAAGGAACTGAACCACATTGCGAATGGCAATGGGCTGGGCCCTGGTATTCAGCCAGCGGGGAGTCACCATCACAGGCAGCTTTTCCACCAGGTCGCGGATGATCTCGAATGAGGCGCTTCCCGAACCAACAATAATTCCTGCCCGCAGAGTGGTCAGATGGTACTTGCCCTCAGCCAGAATAAGTTCCACGGCCTTTCTGGAAGAAAGATGCCTCGAAAGCTTTTCCTCATTGATGATTCCGCTCAGGTATACCACCTGACGAAGCTTTGTACGATCCAAACGATTTCTGAAATTCTCGGCAGAGATTTTTTCCAGACTTTCAAAATCACTGATCGTAGTCGACATGGAATGAATGAGATAATAGGCCACCTCAATATCCTCCGGAATATCCTCCAGAGAATCCTCCTCCAGGAAATTTGCCTCAACAACACTTACCTTCGCGCTGTCATATCCTGAAATATCAAAACGGTCCTTATCACGAACACAACATACCACCTGATGTCCCTGGGAAACAAGGACAGGAAGCAGTCTTTTGCCAATATATCCGGTGGCTCCGGTCAGTAAGATCTTCAAGCTTCCTAAAATTGAAAGGTGAGGGCAAGTCCCCAGGCGTCCTGCATGGGCGAAAATGAGAGCTGCTGCAAAAAATCGGCCCTTTGGCTTCGCAAAAGTCCGTACATAACCAGGTCAAAAACCACTAAGAAAGAGCCCTGCAGGATCACCGAATTTCCATAACCCCGCAGTCTTAATTCATTCTTAGGATATTTGGTGGCCAGGTGTTTCAGAAAAAATCCCGTAGTCATATAACCCACATCCAGGGCCCCGTTGATCAGGTAAAGCCTCTGGGTCTTGAATTGCTTCTCCAGCAATTCCTCCCCGGACAGCAGCATATAATCAGCTGTGAGCTGGCTGTAAAGAGCTAATCCTGCAATGGACAGATTCACAGTATTCCAGAAAAGATTCATCTGATGAAAATAGAGCCGCTGCCCGCTTTGCTGACTCCAGCCAAAGGCCCCAACGGAAATATTGGCCAGGGCCCAACTTCCGAGCACTGTCATTCCGATATTATTCATCCTAAGGCTTTTACCGTAATATTCCACATGACTTTCCTGACCGTGGAGAGTCACAGACAGAAAGAAAAACAGGAGGATTAAGCCTATTAAGATACGCTGATTATGATTCACTTCTTATATATACAATTTACCAGGAAACTTGTTCAGATTGATGGTGCATGCTACAGCCGGGATATCAGCAATCAGGGTTTCCACTTCGCTATTTGATAATTTCTTAATGGAAGATATTCCCCCAAAGACTTTAAAAGGACCAGGACCCTGCTCCCTGTCATCCTGGCACATACTTCCTTGCAAATATGTCACTTGAATGACCAGGCCCGATCAGCATCCAATTACCTGAAAAAAATGGCAGGCTGCAATCGGTGTAATAAAAGTATATTTAAGCGCTGAACTTAAGAATAAATCTTTGCAGTTGTTGTCTAAAGAAAGCTATATGAAAATCTTTACACCCGTATTGTTCGCCTATTTATTATTGGGGACTAACTGTAATTCATCCCGAAACAATGATAAGTTTATCGATCAAGAACTGATGATTGAGGTTCCTTCCTCCCAATTGTATATCCGGGTGCGGGGAAATCCTGAAAAACCCCTGATTCTGAATTTACACGGCGGTCCGGGGGGTTATTCCGGGATTGATATAAAACTGATGGGGCCGGGATTGGAAGGCGAATTCCTGATTGCTTATCTGGATCAGCGGGGATGCGGGAAATCTTTGGGTTGCCAAGATAACTCCATGCTAACGGTAGAACAGTATGTGGAAGATCTGGATATAGTCATAGATAGCCTTCAAAATCGTTATCATAAACAACAGGTCGGTTTGATGGGAACTTCGTGGGGGGGTATGTATGGGTTTTTATACCTGTTAAAAGACCAGCAAAAAATTTATGCCTACGCCTGCATCGACGGAAAGGTGAACAGCAACTACCAGAACCATTCCCTTATTGAATTAGAAATGAAGAAAGCCAATGAAATGATGCAGGCCGACATTTCTGAAAAACAGAAAAATGAGCTGGAAAAAATCTTAAAGGAACTGGTACGCATTAAAAACAGCAATTTCGAAGAATTTCATGCCGATGTAAACTGGATGAAACATGTTGTTCCGCCAAAACTCGGTTTTAACGCCTATTTTGCAGATACGGCCAATATGATCTCATTCCATGATGTCATGCAGGACTCTGCCCTGCTTCAGCTCATGCGTTATACCCCTGAAGAATATTCTCAAATAGGAGAAAAAGCAGAAATAGTGAATACCGCATTCCGAAATACACCTTCCTACAATAATATGAATATCGAGCCTGAACTGAAGAATATAACAACCCCCACACTGGTAATTCAGGGAGATCAGGATTACGTGGTTGGAACCGGACATGCTGAACTAATCTACCGGGCACTTACGGGCTTATCCCCGGAAAAAAAGGAAATACACATTTTGCCAAATACGGGACATTGCCCGGCCATTGAAAGTCCCGGAATGCTGTCTGAAATTTTACTTGCATTTTTCAAAAAGGAAGCTAAATTCAAGGCTTGATTTAATTCACATCAAGGATGGAGTATGGAGGTAATTCTCATCAGCGGTATTTTCATGTCATTTTTCATTGTCGTTTTACTCCTGACAAAGAAACAAAAAGCCTTAACTGACAAAATACTGGCGGTCTGGCTTGCTGTGATCGGTATTCATCTTCTGGGTTATTATTCGAACCAGCTGGGATACTGGGAAAAATATCCACATTTAATAGGGCTTACCGCTCCTGTTCCCCTGTTTCACGGACCCTTCCTGTACTTATACTGTCTTTACGCATTCAGAGGCGCCCGCAGGATCCGGGTATTGGATTATCTGCATTTTGTGCCCGGGGCTGCTGCCTATCTGTATATGATGAAATTCTTTCTGTTCTATTCGCCCCGGGAAAAATTGATGGTAGATCAAGGAGTCATAAACGATTACGGGAGCTTCGCCATTGTTTTGCTGATTGCCATATTGATTTCCGGACTGGGTTATTCCATTCTCTCTCACCGGCTTACGACCAGGTATACACACAAAATTGATAATTACTTTTCCTATAACGAAGGGATCAGTCTCCGTTGGCTGCGTTACTGTATAGTAGGCATAGGACTGGTATTCCTGTCAGCAATTATCGTCTATCTGCTGCGCGATGCTTTTGACATTCCTTTTTCATTCAATCCGGAGTATATCATCTATACGATCCTGATTATCTTCATCTTCTACCTGGGATATTATGGCATTAAACACGAAAACATCTTTATTAGTCAGCCCCAAACGGCCACTTCGGGAATGGAAGAACAGCAGCCGGGCGAAAAATACAAGAACTCGGGCATGACCAGCGAGCTTGCCGTTGAACTGTATGGAAAACTCGTGAAAATCATGGAACACGAGAAACCCTATCTCGAACCAAAATTAAGTCTGTCAAAACTCGCCGAACAAATCGGAGTTTCTCCCAATCATCTTTCTCAGGTAATCAACCAGGAGGCAAAAGCTAATTTTCACGATTTTGTGAATAGTTATCGTGTGGAAGAGTTTCTGCAAAGAGCCGAAGATAACAGGCATTTTAGCTTTCTGGCCCTGGAATCCGGATTTAATTCCAAATCATCCTTCAATTATATATTCAAAAAGCAAAAAGGGCAGTCTCCTTCCCGATACTTATCGAAAAAGGAACCATAAGCATAAGATTTCAAGGGATATTTTCTTCTTATCCCATCTCCAGAAATTTCATTAAACCCTAATTATCAGGCACTAAGGAGTGCAAATCTACAGGATTGGCCCTGTTCATGGTTCAAACCTGTAAGATTGGGCGATTGCCCTGCTGATTTGATATTCTTTTGCAAGAGAAATGTTTCTCATAATTAAAAATCATGAAAACGTTGGAGCAAGACAATCAAATTATCAAAAAGTACCAGAGACCTTTCACTTTCTATTTCCTGTGTACAGCCATTCCCTGGTCTTTATGGTTCTTAAGTGGTTATTTAAGTCACCGTGAACCTTTTACAAAGACAATCGAATGGGCTACCGGAATAACAAGTATTACGGGATTACTCGCACCCGCGGTCATAGCACTCCTTTTTATGTTCTCTCGTAAGGAACTCCGGACTGACTTCTTAGGGCGTATTTTCAATTTTAAAAAGATAAAACCTGAATACCTTCTGATCACCTGCTTCCTGATGCTCATCAGCATTCTTTCTGCTCAGGCCATTTCGCTGATATTCGGTTATCCCCTGGAGCAGTTTTCATTCAGAGGTTCCTTTACCTTTTCGTCCTCCCTTTTCCCTGTTTGGTTTTTACTATTGGCTGCACCGGTTCTTGAAGAACTGGCCTGGCACTCCTACGGAACGGACAGCCTTGTTTCGCGTTTCAACCTGTTCACTGCTTCATTGATATTTGCCATATTCTGGGGACTTTGGCACCTGCCCTTATCCACCATTAATGGATATTATCACAGCAACCTGGTAGAATCAGGGATGATTTATTCCATTAATTTTCTGGTCAGCATGATCCCCTTTGTCATTATCATGAACTGGATATACTATAAAACCCGGCGAAATATTCTGCTGACCATCGTATTTCATATTACTGCCGTGTTCTTTAATGAAATTTTCCTGACCCACCCCATGAGCAAAGTGATTCAGACCGGCTTGCTGCTATTCGTATCTGTGTATCTGATTGTGAAAGACAAAGAACTATTTTTTAAGCGAATCGAATAATTCTTATCAAATCCCCTTGCCATGATATTCACAAAAAAAACCTTACTGATGCTTACATTGCCCTGTTTGATGAGCTGCACGAAACTGGATCCCCTGTTCGACAGCGCCATCCCCTATGAGAACCGCACCTACAATGCAGAAACCATCGCGGACCTGCCTGCGCCCGTCCGGCGCTATTTCAGCTATGCCCTGGTCGACGGACAGAAGTATATCAACTACCTCCGCCTGAAGCATTCCGGAACCTTCAAAACAGACAGGGACAAAAAATGGATGGATATTGAGGGGGAGCAATACTTCATTGCCAATCCCCCGGGCTTTCTCTGGATCGGGAAAACCAGCTCTTTCAAAGCCAAAGACAGTTATGTGGAGGGCGAAGGCAATTTGTCGGTATACCTTTTCGGACTGGTGAGAATCTTGAAAGAAGAAGGGGAAAAGGTCAACCAGGCTGAACTCCTGCGCTGGCTGGGAGAAAGTGTCTGGATGCCCACCAATTTCCTGCCCGACGAGCGTAAAACATGGTCGTCCTTGGACGATCATTCCGCCATGCTTACCTTCACCTATGAGGGCCTTACGGTCTATTACATCATAACTTTCGACGACGAAGGGCGCATTGTCAGCCTGGAAACGGAGCGGTATATGGGAGACAGGCTGGTACGCTGGAAGGGGGAGGTCAGCAACTATGTATGTCGGGACGGAATGATGGTGCCGGCCGACATCGAAGCCAGCTGGATGCTGGAGGATGGCAAATATCCCTATGCCCGTTTTCACGTGGAAGAATTTGAATACGACCATCCGGAAAAGTATTAAACCGCTAAATGGAAAAAACCATGTTCAGACCATTCCGCTTAACCGCCATATGTTCCCTGTTCGCATGCTGCAGCCTGGCATATGCAACTTCGAAACGAAACAGCCACAAAGCTGAATATTCTATGAAGATTGTGTGCAGGAAAAGCAAGCCCGGTTCCTTTTGTCAGTTACAAAATTGAGTTCTGATCGTCCATAAGTAGAGTGAAAACCATCAGGGGACTTCTGTGGCTCATTCCATTATCAACAATTACTGACCATTATTGAATACAAACATGAAAAAATCGATCATAAGCCTGCTATTAATAGTGCTAATAACAGCCTGCAAAAGCTCCTATCAGGGGGAGCTGCTGTTTATCGAGCCTGGCGAAGGCGATTCGTTCCGGTATCCCTATTTTCTGTTCATCCCGGATCAAGTTCCGGCCGGACAAAAGAGTTTTGTCATTGTGGAACCCAATAATTCAGGATTTGCAGACGATGACCTTCAAAAACATATTGAAAAGGCTGAAAGAATTGCAAGCCTGGATTTCTATCCGGGAAATTATGTGGCTCAAAACCTGAAATACCCGCTTCTGGTACCCGTCTTTCCACGCCAGAAATCTCAGTGGAAGATATATACCCATGCCCTGGACAGAGATGTGATTATTCAAAAAGACAAGCCGCTGGAACGATTAGATGAACAGCTCCTGGGAATGTTTAAAAATGCCCGCCACAAATTGAAGGCTATTCACATTGAAACAGAGGAGCGTTTTCTTATGACCGGATTCTCGGCTTCAGGAACCTTCGCAAACAGATTTACTCTCCTTCATCCTGATAAGGTTTTTGCGGTAGCCGGGGGAGGACTCAATGGCCTGTTGATGCTTCCTGTGGATACTTTGTTGGGAAAGGAAATCAGTTACCCTCTGGGCACCCATGATTTTTTTGACCTGACAGGAAAGGAATTTCAGAAGGAGCTGTTTCTTCAAACTCCCCAGTTCTATTATATGGGCGAGCTGGATGATAATGATGCGGTTCCTTACGATGATGCCTTCGATCAGGATGAAAGGGAATTGATCTACGAATTGCTGGGCAGGGAGATGCTGCCCCACCGGTGGAATCGCTGTGAGCTCATCTATATGCATGAAGGGGTCAATGCCCGGATCAGGACTTATGAAAACACGGGGCATGAGATTCCGGAGAATGTGAAACAGGAAATAGTCGAATTCTTCCAAAGGAACATCCAGGAAGGAATAAACATGCACCAATGACCAAATCAACTACCATGTTCAGAAAAAACCTTCAGATTGCATTTCATATAATGATCAGGCAAAAAGGCTACTCGCTGATCAACATTTTTGGCCTGGCGGTGGGCCTCGCCAGTTGCATTTTCATCCTGTTATGGATACAGGACGAACTGTCCTTTGATAAATTCCATGAAAAAGCAGACAGGATCTGCCTGGTAGGTTTGGATGCAAAGCTTGGAAACCAGGAGTTTAAAGGAGGGGCCAGTCCGCCTCCCATGGCCGATGCTCTCAGGGAGGGATTTACAGGGATTGAAAGTGCTGCCAGGCTGTATAAAACTCCCGACAGGCTTGTTAAATATGAAAACAGGATTTTTACCGAAGACAACTTCTATTATACAGATTCCACATTTTTCCATATTTTCTCCTTTCCTCTGCTTCAAGGTGATCCTGAATCGGCCCTCGATGAGCCCTATTCTGTAGTGATTACCCGGGAAATGAAAGAAAAGTATTTCGGAGACAGGGAAGCGCTGGGTGAGGTGCTCCGGATCGGCGGCAGCCAGGATTACCAAATAACCGGCATTTGTGAGAATGTATCCCGGCAGTCTCATTTCCGCTTTGATTTTCTCACTCCGTTTTCTTCTTTAACAGAGACCGACCATTTTAACTGGGGGAGCAATTTTGTCGGAACCTACGTTTTGCTTCATGAAAAATCATCTGCGGAAGAAATAAACAGACAGTTCCCAAAACTTCTGGAAAAGCATTTTGGGCCCATTATTCAAGCAGCAATGAATATAAGTCTCCAGGAATTTTATGAGGCGGGCAACAGGTATTCCTATTTTCTGGAACCCCTGGTGGATATTCATTTGCGTTCAAGCATGACCATGAAACCTGAAGGAAGTTCAGATATTATTTATGTTTATGTGCTATCTCTCATCGCTTTATTCATATTGATCATCGCCTGCATCAATTTTATAAATTTAAGCACTGCACGCTCCGCCTTGCGGGCAAAGGAAGTAGGGATTAAAAAAGTGCTGGGCTCCGGGCGCCGGCAGTTAATTTCCCAGTTTCTGGTCGAATCAGTGATTCTCTGCTTCATCTCTATGCTTGTTGCGATTCTTCTGGTTGAATTACTGCTGCCCTCCTTCAACCAGCTGACAGAGAAAAATCTTGATCTGGGATTACTGTCAAATCCGCTGATTCTTCCTGCATTAATATTGCTTAGTCTGTTTACCGGTTTTGCAGCGGGCAGTTATGCGGCTTTCTTTCAATCGTCGGTGGATATTATTTCTGTCCTGAAGGGGGCATTTTCCCATAAGATGAGATCGGGACTGATCAGAAACCTGCTGGTTTTTTTCCAGTTTTCCATTTCTATTGCCCTGATTATCTGCACTCTTACTGTTATTAACCAGATTCGGTTTGTTCAGAATATGGATACGGGATTCGATAAAGAGCAGATTATTGTAATCGAGCGATTTGACGTCCTGGGATCACAACAACTGGTATACAAAGAGGAGGCTCTCCGATATTCTGAAATTCTCGCAGCCAGTATCACAGAAAACGTGCCTGGAGGTGATTTTTCCGGGAACGGTATCCTGGTTGACGGAAGCAAGTCGACGGATATTCATATACTTAATAGATTCTATGCGGATTACGACCTTCCGGAAACCCTGGGCATATCCATGGCTGAAGGAAGATTCTTCTCCAAAGAGAATGCTACTGATTCAACAGCCATCATTGTAAATCAGGAAGCGGTCAGGTCCATGGACCTGGCCGATCCCCTCAACAAGTATCTTTTAGAACCATCGGTTCATGAAGTAAAAAAACCGGTCATAGGTATCGTGAAGGACTTTAATTTCCAATCTGCACATAAGCCCATTCAACCCATGGCGATAGAACTACGCGAAAATTCTGACCCGGGGCAGTTTCTTGTATTGCGCATCCAGGCTGAAAACAAGCAGGAAATTATTTCCCGCCTGAGCATCCTGTGGGACAAACTGTCGACCGATCAACCCTTTGAATACTTTTTTCTGGATGAAGAATTTGACAGGGCTTACCGGCAGGAAACAAAGCTCAGATCCGTGTATCTTATCTTTTCAATACTTGCCATTCTTATTGCATGCCTTGGCCTATACGGACTGGCATCATTTACCACTGAAAGAAAAACCAAAAACATAGGCATACGCAAAGCCATGGGGGCTTCAACCAAAGGGATCATTGCCCGGCTAAGCCTTGAATTCAATAAATGGGTCCTGATCTCCAATTTAATTGCCTGGCCTGCTGCCTATTTCCTGATGAAGAACTGGCTGGAGAATTTTGCCTTCCGGATTTCGCTTGGCTTGTGGCCCTTCCTGCTGGCAGCCCTCTTTGCGTTAATGATTGCTTCACTGACTGTTCTGTACCAGGCCTACAGGGCCTCCCTGAAAAATCCGATTGAAAGCCTGAGATTTGAATAAAACGTGAATCCTCAAAATCCAAAATAAAACCCCCGACATGAACCGGGGCCATAATTACTTTGTTGTCTGTCCCCAGCTCATGGATTTTCAAGGCATAATTTCAAACATCCCCTCATAATGTGTGAATGATACAACTTATAACTGTATTTGTGTAACACATACCCGGAAATATGAACTTAACTTTCTGGTCATGTAAAGTATTACAGATACAGCCTTGAAAAACAAACAACCTGTATGGAATGCCTTGAATCTTATCGCCACTTTGGCAGGGACTGATTAGTTATGAATTGGTTAGTATCACCTCAACTTTTGTCAGATATTTATTTACTAAAGTTTCGCAGTTCTCTTAAATGTTGAAAACTAACAAGATATAGAAGAAAAAGGCTATAGTTTAATTTTGCGTTGTTGATTTGATCAATTCTTCATACCCTTGAGCAATCAGCTTGTACCTGTTGCGT